>JAEHDK010000072.1 GCA_016880465.1 Micromonosporaceae bacterium | reverse complement strand
GGTCGGCGGCGCGCTGCTGGGACGGGAAGGTCCATTCGGTGTGCACCGCGGTCGACGTGGGCCACGACGGGAAGTTCTCACCGACGTCGTACACCAGGGTGTACGTCGCCGGCTCCGGGCTCAGGGCGAAGTTGGCGAACCCGGAGGGTGACGGACGCCCCACCGGTGCGCCGTCCTGATACAGCGCAAGCGACTCGCTGGTCGAGAAGTCGGCCAGCAGCACATGCCCGTCGCTGTCGGTCAAGGGCAGCAGGACGGTGCTCAGCGTGTCGCCGCTACGGCACACCGGACAGGCCTGGCCGGCGACGGGCTGTTGCTCGATGCCCGACGCCATCGGCTGCGCCATCCACGCGGCCCGCTCCTGCTCGCCGGGTGGGTACGCCCGCAGGCTTCCGTTGACGGAACCCACGCCGCTCTGCGCGTCCGCCAGGACGGCCTGCAGCCACTGCAGGTCGGGCCGCGCGGTGACGTACTCCGTACGAGCCAGCGGTGCCACGAGCAGGCTGGTGGCGCCTACCGCGACGGCCTGCCAGGACGCGAAGCCCAGCCGCAGTTCGAGCTCTGACCGGCCCGGAACAGGGCTGTGATAGCGCGCCTCGATCGTCGCCAACTGGTCCTGGGTGACCGGATGAGTCAGCGTCGGCGGGATGGCGCCGGCGTACGGGAACTCCACATCGTAGAGATAACTGTCCAGGCTGTCGGCGGCGGACGCGAGCCGGAAGTACGGGTAGAAGTACAGCTCACCGAGCTGCACCGGCGCGGTCGGCGTGGCGTACAGCGCGTTGTCGCCGAAGGTGACGAAGGATGCGGTGAAACTGACACTCTTTGCCGGGTTGCGCTGGTAGTTCAGCTCCTCGTGCACCGGCGTCGAGGCCAGCGGTGTCGACGCGGACACCCGCTGGCCCTTGCGCGCGTCGAGGACGACCGTCGTGTCGCGGCTCACCTCGACCTCGGGTGCGACGGCCAACGTGAAGTCGATGCTGTTGTCGGGGTACACCGTCGAGACATACGACGAGATGCTGTAGTGGCCCGCCGGTACGCTGACCGCGAACTCACCCCGGAAGAACGACTGACCAGCCAGGTACTGATCGATGTCGTCGGCGTTCATGACCGCACCCAGGTCACCCTGGGCGCGTTGCCCGCGCCGGTCGAACGCCTTGACCGTGACGGTGAAGAGTTCGCCCGACAGCGGCTGGCGGGTCGCGGAGCCCGGCCGGTCGATCCGCGCGATACCGGCGAACACGTCCGATGCGGCACCATGCTTGGTTGCGGACCACTGCTCGGCCAGGGCCGCGCCGAACGCCTTCCGGTCGGCGACTCGCACCCCGCCGCGATCGGACCTTGCGAGGCCAGGAGGCAGTCGCCGTGCGCTGCCGGCCGAATACTCCACCGTCAGCTCTGCCTCGGGTGCCGTCGTGGCTGACGTATCCGGCGACAGCGCGTTGACGTCGAAGAGGTCCAGGGACAGCGGCTGGCCGATCAGGCCCGCCGCATAGTACGGCAGTACGTACAGGTGCGGGCCGCTGGCCAGTACCTCGAACGAGTCGGCACCGGAGGCCGCGGGGGCGCCGGACAGCAACGCGACGCTGGGCCTGCCGTCGGGCATCGTACTGACCGCGACCCGCTCGCCGGTGACGAGGGTGTACGTCGCCGCCGTGGTGGGGTTGCCGAGGTCCACCGCCGCCTGGCCGGGGCGGGTCGGCAGCACGACTGCCGACGCCAGGCACGCCACCGAGGCGGCCGCGACGGCGGTGCGCCGCAGGGACAGTCTCGAGGCCCGCACGCCGCGGGTGGCGGAGACAGTGGTGATCATGTTCGGAACCTAGGGGTCCCTGCCGGGCAGCGTCAACCCGGCCACCCCGTCAGTAGCGGTAATGGTCGGCCTTGTACGGCCCGTCGACGGGTACGCCGATGTACTCGGCCTGTGCCTTGGTCAACGCCGTGAGCCGGACCCCGAGCGCATCGAGGTGCAGCGCGGCGACCTTCTCGTCGAGCTGCTTGGGCAGCCGGTAGACCTGCCGCTCGTACTCGCCCGGCTTGGTGTACAGCTCGATCTGCGCGATGGTCTGGTTGGTGAACGAGTTCGACATCACGAAGCTCGGATGGCCGGTTGCGTTGCCGAGGTTCATCAACCGTCCCTCGGACAGCACGATGATGGAGTGTCCATCGGGAAATCTCCACTCGTGCACCTGAGGCTTGATCTCGGTCTTCGTGATGCCAGCCACCGCCGCCAGGCCGGCCATGTCGACCTCGTTGTCGAAGTGGCCGACATTGGCGACGATCGTGTTGTGCTTCATGCGGGCCAGGTCGGCCGCCAGGATGATGTCGCGGTTGCCGGTGGCGGTGATGAACAGGTCGGCCCGGGTGATGACATCATCCAGGCGCACCACCTGGAGACCCTCCATCGCGGCCTGTAGCGCACAGATCGGGTCCACCTCGGTGACGACCACCCGTGCGCCCTGGCCCCGTAGCGACTCGGCGGCGCCCTTGCCGACGTCGCCGTACCCGCAGACGACCGCGAGCTTGCCGGCCAGCATCACATCGGTGGCGCGGTTGAGCCCGTCGGCGAGCGAGTGCCGGATGCCGTACTTGTTGTCGAACTTCGACTTGGTCACCGAGTCATTGACGTTGATCGCCGGAAACAGCAGCGCGCCGTCGTCGGCCAGCTTGTCCAACCGCTTGACACCGTTGGTGGTCTCCTCGGTGACGCCCCGGATGCCGGCGGCCATCCGGGTGAAGCGCTGCCCGTCTGCCGCCAGGCTGTCGGCGAGCGTCTGCAGCACGATCCGGTACTCGATGGAGTCGCCCTCCGCCGGCTGCGGTACCGCACCGGCCGCCTCGAACTCCACCCCCTTGTGTACGAACAGGGTGGCGTCACCGCCGTCATCGACGATCATGTTGGGCGTGCGCCCGCCCGGGAACCGGAACAGCTGGTCGGTGCACCACCAGTATTCGGCGAGCGTCTCGCCCTTCCAGGCGAACACGGACGTGCCCGCGGGGCTGGCCGGCGTACCGTCCGGCCCGACGACGGTCGCCGCGGCCGCCTCGTCCTGGGTCGAGAAGATGTTGCAGGACACCCAGCGCACCTCTGCGCCGAGGGCCACCAGCGTCTCGATCAGCCCCGCGGTCTGCACCGTCAGGGGCAGCGAACCGGCGATCCGGGCGCCGGCGAGCGGCTTGCCCGCCCCGTACTCCCGGCGCATGGCCATCAGACCCGGCATCTCGTGCTCGCCCAGCCGGATCTGGTGCCGGCCGGACTCCGCCAGCGACAGGTCCGCCACCGCGAACTCGAGACCGTTGAGCTTGTGCAGTTTCGCGCTCATGTCACTCCTTAGTGGGTCGACACCGTTGCTTGCGCAGGGAGAGGCCACTGGTCGCATGGGTGACATGGCGCCGATCGGGCGATGCCCCGGTCGTGCCTGAACGCGAGCCCAAAAACCGCCCCCTGCAACAGGAGGCGCCCTTCGGGTAGGGGTCACGAGCCGAGCGTGGCGGATCTGGTCCGTCGCAGCGCCTCTCGACCGTGACCGCGCCGTGAGTCGGCGCGGATTTCGTACGGACCGAGTATCGCGAGCGGAGTCTATACGTGTCAACGACCGTCAACCGGGCACGATGTCGATGTTGCCGGTGCTGGCCCGGGCCGTGATCGCCCGGGTGCTGGCCGGGTCCTGGGCGACTCGTACGGTGGTGCGCCCGGTGTCGGTCGACGCCTGCACCTTGTACGCACCCGCCGGCACCACCACGCGTACGTCTCCGGTGCTGGTGGTGGCCACGACCTCGTCCGGCGACGCGGCGAAGTGCAGGCTGACGTCGCCGGTGGAGGTCGCCGCGTGCGCCACCGCCGACCGGATGCCGGTGGCGTGGACGTCGCCGGTGCTGGTCCGGGCCGACAGCGCACCGAGCGGGTCGGTCACGGTGATGTCGCCGGTGCTGGTGGACAGGGTGAGGTCGCCGCGAACCCCCTGGATGGTCAGGTCGCCGGTGGAGCTGCGCGCGACCACGGTCACGTCCGGCGGCACCCGCAGCGCGTAGTCGACGGCGCAGCCGGGCCCGAACGAGACCGCCGGGCAATGGGTGGCGATCCGCAGCGTCCGGCCCTCCCAGGTCTCGGTGACCTCCGGCTTGGACCACGACCAGGTCAGGTGGCGGTGCACGGCAACCCCGGTGTCGCCGGGCTCGATGGCGATGTCGCCGGTGCCGACATCGATCACGACCTGGTCGACCGCCTGGCCGTAGGTCTCGTCCTGGACCTCGGTCTGCCGCGCCAGCCACGATGCCGCGGACAGCACGCCGGCGACCAGCACGACGACCGAGAATGCGCCGCCGAACACGCGCCACCCGGCCCCGGTCCGCCGCGGCTCCGCCTGGACATTCACGCTCATCGCCTTCTCCATCAGGCTTGCAGGAATCGCAGGACGGCCAGCACCCGACGGTGGTCGTCGTCGGCGGGCGGCAGGTCGAGCTTGGTGAGGATGTTGTTGACGTGTTTCTCGACGGCGCTGCCGCTGATCCTCAGGGCGGTGGCGATGGCGGAGTTGGACCGTCCCTCGGCCATCAGCCGCAGTACGTCGTACTCCCGGGGAGTCAGCCGGTGCACCGGGTTGCGGCGACCGCGTACGAGCAACTGCGCGACGACCTCGGGGTCGAGTGCCGCGCCGCCACCGGCGACCCGGCGCAGCGCATCGACGAACTCGTCGACATCGGCGACGCGATCCTTGAGCAGGTACCCGACCCCGGTCGTCTCGCTGGACAGCAGCTCGGTGGCGTACCGCTCCTCCACGTACTGCGACAGCACCAGCACAGCAACGCCCGGCCACTGGCGGCGCAGCACCAGGGCGGCGCGCAGGCCCTCGTCCGTGTGGGTCGGCGGCATCCGTACGTCCACGATGGCGACGTCCGGCTGCTGCTCCTCGACGGCGCGCAGCAGCTGCTCGGCATCGCCCACGGCGGCGACCACGTCGATGTCGCGCGACGTCAGCAGGCCGGTCAGGCCCTCGCGGAGCAGCACCGAGTCCTCGGCGATCACGACTCGCATGGCAGTTCCACCAGAATCTCGGTCGGCCCGCCGGGCGGACTGGTGAGGCTGAGCGTGCCGTCCACGGCGGCCACCCGGTGCGCCAGTCCGCGCAGCCCGCTGCCGCCCTCGACGGTCGCGCCGCCGCGGCCGTCGTCGACGATGAGGATGCGCAGGACGTCGCCGACGCGCTCGACGGTCACCGCGGCCTGCGCCGCGTACGCGTGCTTGGCGATGTTCGTCAGCGACTCCGACACGACGAAGTACGCGATCGCCTCGATCGTCGCCGAACAGCGGCGCGATATGTCGACACGCAGGCGTACCGGCAGCGGTGCCCGGGCGGCGATGCCGGACAGCGCGGCGTCCAACCCGCGGTCGTCGAGTACGGCCGGGTGCAGTCCACGGACGACGTCGCGCAGCTCGGTCAGCGCCTGCTTGGCCTCGTCGTGCGCCTTGGCGATGGCCTGCTGCGCCGGCCCGGGCAGGTCGGCGAGCTCAGCTCGGGCGAGGCCGAGGTTCATGGCGAGGGAGACCAGCCGTTGCTGGGTTCCGTCATGCAGGTCGCGTTCGATGCGGCGGCGTTCGGCATCGGCCGCGTCCACCACGTCCGCCCGGCTGCGCTGTAGGGACTCCATCCGCACCGTCAGCGCCTGCGCCCTGCTCGGGCCGAGCAACGAGCGGGCCGCGGCCGCGTCCAGGTCCGCCGTCGCCAGCGCCAGCCTCGGGGCCGCCAGCAGCAGCACCAGGCCGGCGATGGTCACCAAGGTGAGCGTGGTCGGGCTGCGCATGTTCCAGCCGAAGATGCCGTCCTGCGGCAGCGCCCAGCCGTACCCGAAAGCGGCGGTGAAGGCCAGCCCGCACGACCAGCTCACACCCACGACCACGAAGCCGAAGACGCCGATGGGCAGGGCCAGCACGTGATAGCCGACCTGTCGCCATGTGGTGGCTGAGCGTACCCGAGCCAGCAGCCTACGGAGGAAGCCGCCCTCGTGGCGCTCCCGCACCACGGGGATGTCGACGCCGAGCAACGCCCGGAACCGGGATCGCTGCATCGCGGTGCAGCCGCGGAGGAACCACAGCAGGACGATCGCCGTGGCGACGGCGAAGACGCCGGTCACCGCCAGCCCGGCAGTCACCGCGACGAAGACGACGGTGCCGCAGAAGGTGACTATGCCCACCGGCAGGCTCGTCAGCACATGAACCGTGGCGAGCCAGGCCCGCGGCGAGACGAGCAGTCGTGCGGGCGAGCCGGCCAGGCGACGCCCGTCCGGCCGGTGCGGACGTGGGGTAACACTCACGGTTCCCACTGTAGGGATTCAGGCCGGCGGCGCCCATCCGGCGGCCATCCGGGCCTGGGGTGAGGCGCACCCCACCCCACGACGCCCCGGGAGAAGCCGCTGGAGATCCACACCGGTCAAGAGTTGTTGCCGAACCGTTATGTCGGGGCTCGGCGCTGCCCGGCATCCGCGCCTGCGGGTCGACCGTCGCGAGGTGCGCGCCGGCACCGGCCGCCCAGCGGTCGCCGGCCACCCGGCACGCCTTCGCCGAACCCACGTCCGTCACGAGTGGACAGCCGGGCCGCCGCCGTGGAACTGCCTATTGCGCACGTGGATCCGCAAGGTCCATGCTTCGGGGAATTCAAATACATCGTTGGTGAAGGCGGCCGACATGCGGGGATCACGGGGTGTGGTTGCGCGAGCAGCCCGCCGGACACGCCACCTCGCGGTGGCCACCACGCTGGTGTTCGGACTGACGACCGTCGTGCCGGCTGGCGCGCCGCCCGAACACGCCGGGTTACCGGTCTCCTGGCTGTGGTCGTGGCTGCGACCACGGGCCGTGTTCGCCGAACCGGTCGTGCCGGGTGTGCCGAAGCAGCCGTCCGGTACGGCGGCCGGCAAGGGACACTACGTCTCCACCGACGCCACCACGGCCGACGGCGGTGCCGGGCGGCCAGCGGGCAAGGGCATCGGGGCACTGCCCCCGTACGCCCCGCAGGTACCGGCGGTGCGGCAGACCGTGACCCCGGCCCTGCCGACGGGCTTCGGTACGGAGAGCAGCATCACCGCGGCCGTGCCGCCCCAGGTCGACGGGCAGTACCCACCCGCCGGCTACGCGACGCCGACCCTGACGCCCGAGCTGCTCGTGGCCGCGCACGACCCGGACGCGACGCCGGGGGCGTTGACGTACAACTTCCTGGTCTTCAACAGCAGCGGTACGAAGATCGCGGACTCCGGCTGGATCACCTCGCGTGCCTGGGTGGTACCCGCCGGCACGCTCGTCTGGGGCCAGAGCTACTCGTGGACCGCGGGCGCGAAGGACGGCGCCGCGCTGGTCAGCACGTCGCAGCGGTTGAACGGGCTCGCCACGCCGGTGCCGCAGCCGCTGATCACCTCCGGGCTGGCGCAGAACGACGGGCGGGGGTTCGAGCCCAGCGTCGGCAACTACACGACCACCGCGACCGATGCGACGGTGACCTCGGTCGGGCCCGCCCTGTCCGTGGAGCGCGCCTACAACAGCCAGGATCCGCGCGCCGGCCTGGCGTTCGGGGCGGCCTGGTCCAGCGTCTTCGACGCCAAGGTGACCGAGCAGAAGGACGCGGCGGGCGCGCTGCAGACCGCGATCGTCACGTACCCCGGTGGGCAGGAGATCGCGTTCGGCCGCAACGCGAACGGCACCTTCGCGGCGCCCTCCGGCCGGTTCGCCACGTTCTCGGCGGTGACCGGCGGATACCGGATGGTCGACAAGGACGGCACGACCTACACCTTCACCAGCCCGACCTCGGTGCCCGGTCAGTCCGGCCTGGCGAGCATCGCGGATGCGCAGGGGCGCACGGCCACGCTGACCTACGACGCGTCGGGGCGGCCCACGAGGATGACCTCGGCGTCGGGACGCACCCTCACGCTGACCTGGAGCACGCCGGCCGGGGCGACGGCCCCGCACGTTGCCACCGTGGTGACCGACCCGGTGACGCCCGGTGCCGCGACGAGCGCCCTCACCTGGACCTACACGTACGCCGGCGACCTGCTGACCAAGGTCTGCTCGCCGGTGTCGACGACGGCGTGCACGACCTACACGTACGGGAACGCATCGCGGTACCCGAGCGCGGTCGACAACGCCGGACCGCGCTCGTACTGGCGCCTCGGCGACCCGTCCGGCGCCGCCGCCACCAGCGCCGTGCTCGACAACAACGGCACCGACAACGGCACGTACACCAATGTCACGCTGGGCCAACCCGGCCCGCTGTCCGGCTCGACCGCGACGGCGAGCGGGTTCAACGGCACGTCCTCGCGGGTACAGGTGCCGTCGAAGCTGGTCACCAACGGCAGCTACCAGTCGATCAGCATGTGGTTCAAGACGACGACGCCCAACGGCGTGCTCTTCAGCTACCAGGCCAGCCCGATCACCAGCCCGACGACACCCGGCAACTACACCCCGTCGCTGTACGTCGGTTCCAGCGGCAAGCTGTACGGCGAGTTCTGGTACGCCGGCGGTGTCGCACCGATGGTGAGCGCGGCTCCGGTGACCGACGGGAACTGGCACCACGTCGTGCTCTCCGCGGCCGGCAACACCCAGTCGCTCTACCTCGACGGCGCGCTCGTGGGCACCAAGAGCGGCCTGATCCAGATGCTCAACACCGCGAGCGCGGCGAACATGTACGTCGGCGCCGGCTTCATCGGCGGCAACTGGCCGGACGAGTCCCACTTCCAGCAGTCCGGCAACACCGGGTACGCCACCTTCTTCTCCGGGACGATCGGTGAGGTCGGCTTCTTCGACCGGCCGCTGACGGCCCCGAGCGTGGCTGCGATGAACGCGACCGGGCGGACCAACGCCCGGCCGCTGACCTCGATCGTGCGGCCCTCCGGTAACCCGTCGACGACGATCGCGTACGACCCGAAGACCGGTGTGGTGACCCAGGTGACCGACAGCGCGGGCGGCGTGTGGCGGATCGGCGCGCCGACCGTGACCGGGTCGAGCCAGGTCTACGCCGGCGCGGCGCTGGCCGCCGGTCCGGCCGACTACTGGCGGCTGGCCGAGACCGGCACCGTCGACGCCATCAACGAGGTGAACGGCAACACCGCCACGTACAGCAGCGTGACGCTGGGGGTGACCGGCGGCCCGCTCGGCGACGCGACCGTGGCCAGCTTCAACGGCACGTCGTCGTACCTGAAGCTGCCGACCCAGGACGTGCCGACCACCGGACCCGCGTCGGTCAGCATGTGGTTCAAGATGCCGGCGAACAACGTGGCCGGCGGTGTCCTCTTCGGCTACCAGAACGGCGAGGTGACAAATCCGATCGCGACCACGAGCTGGGTGCCGGCCCTCTACGTCGGCACCGACGGCAAGCTGCGCGGTACGTTCTGGGTCAACGATCTCACCAAGATCATTACTTCGCCGGGCAAGGTGAACGACGGCAACTGGCACCACGTCGCGCTCGCCGGGTCGACCAACTCGCAGTCGCTCTACCTCGACGGCGTCCGGATCGGCGCGCCGGTCACCGTCACGCGCGTCGCGACCAGCGCCACCTTTGCCTACGTCGGCGCGGGGAAGTGGAGCGGCTCGTGGCCGGCCCACTCGGCCGCCGCGGTCGGCTACTTCCCGGGCCAGATCGGTGAGGTTGCCTACTACCGCGTCCAGCTGTCCGACCCGCAGGTGGCCGCGCAGTTCGCCGCCCGCGCGAAGTCCACCGGCGCACCGGTGCGTACGATCGTGATCACCGATCCGGGCAGTAAGACGATCACCCATGTCTACGACGTCGCGACCGGCCGCGAGGTCGCCGAGACCGACGCGCTGGGCAACAAGACGCAGTACGGGTACGACGTGGGCGGGTTCCTGCGCACCGTCACCGACCCGAACGGCAACGTGACGACGAACGAGCACGACGTACGCGGCAACGTGGTCTCGCAGACGACCTGCCAGGACCGCTCGGCGAACCGCTGCTCCACGGTGTACTACACCTACTACCCGGACGCCACCACGACCGTGCTCACGCCGGACCCGCGCAACGACGTGATGCTCACCATGCGCGACGGCCGCTCGGCGTCGGCCACGGACAACACGTACCTGACCAGCTACGGGTATGACGTGACGGGCAACCGGATCAGCGTCACCGACCCGCTCGGGCGGGTCACCACGACCGCGTACACCGACGGCACCACCGTGGCCGCCTTCGACGGTGGGTTCGCCCCGGCCGGCCTGCCGATGACCGTCACCACCCCGTCCGGCGACCGGCAGACCGTCGGTTACTACCGCAGCGGCGACGTGGCGACGGTGACCGATCCCGCGGGCAAGGTCACGACGTTCACGTACGACGGGATAGGCCAGGTGCTCGCCGAGACGGAGACCACCGAAACGTTCCCCGCCGGGCTCACCACGCGGTACTCGTACGACGGCGCCGGCCGGGTCGTCTCGCAGACCGAGCCGGCCACCACCAACCGGGTCACCGGCGCGGTGCACACCGCGGTGACCACCACCGGGTACAACGTGGACGGTCAGGTCACGTCGCAGACGATCTCCGACACCACCGGCGGTGACGTCGCGCGTACCGAGACGTCGACCTACAACGCGTTCGGCCAGCAGGTCACCGTCACGGACGCGGCCGGGAAGGTGAGCCAGTACGAGTACGACGCGTACGGCAACATCGTCAAGGAGACCGAGGCGGACGGCGGCGTCACCACGACCACGTACGACGCCGAGGGCAACCTGCTGACGTCCACAGTGGTGGGTTACACCGGCGACCCCAATGCGCCGTCGCCCCCGACCAACCTCGTGGTCACCTCGAACGCGTACGACCCGGCCGGGCGGCTCGCCTCGGTTACCGACGCGATGGGCTGGGTGACCGCGTACACGTACACCGACAACGGGCTCACCGCGACGGTGACCCGCCGCGACCCGGTCGCGGGTACGTCGTTCGTCACCGAGCAGGACTCGTACGACGCGGCGGGCAACCTGACCAGCCAGACCACCAACGCCGGCGCCACGACGACCACCTACGCCGTGGACGCGGCCGACCGCACCATGTCGGCCACTTCGGACCCGGCCGGGTTGAACCGCACGACGACGCTGGAGTACTCCCGCGACGACGACGTCGTATCCAGGACGCTGTCCGACCCGACCGGCGTGGTCGCCCGCGAGGAGACGCTGTACGACAAGATGGGCCGGCCCCTCGCGCATGCCGTCCACAATGGAACGCTCGCCCCGATGGGGCGCTGGCGGCTCGCCGAGGCGTCGGGCGCCACGACCGCGCGGGACACCGGGGGCAACAGCCCAGGCGCGGCCAGCAACGTCACGTGGACAACCGACCGCGGGGGCGCCGCATCGTTCAACGGCACCGACTCGGTGATCACCACGGCGGGTCCGGTGGTCGACACCGCTCGCAGCTTCACGTTCGCCGCCTGGGTCTACCCGACCGACAACTCGCCGAACCGGTCCTTCATCTCCCAGGAGGGCCGCACCGAGTCGGCGGTCAACTTCAAGGTCGACAGCCTGGCCTCCGGCACCTGGGCGATGTCCATGTCGGACGTCGACAACCCGAGCAGCGGCGGTACGTTCGTCCGGTCCACGGCGCCCGCCGCGCTCAACACGTGGACTCACGTGGCCGGCGTCTTCGACGCCGCGGCCCGGCAGCTGCGGCTGTACGTCAACGGCACCCAGGTCGCGTCGCAGGCGCTGCCCGCCGGCTTCCTACCGTGGACGGCGACCGGCCCGCTGTCGATCGGCCGGGTCAGGTGGCACGGCTTCCTCGGCGACTACTTCGCCGGCTCGGTCAGCGACGTGCAGGCGTACTCGCGGGTGCTGACCGCCACCGAGATCAGCAACGTATACGCGGGCACCGCCCCCGCGGCCGGCGCCGGCATGCTGCGCTCGAGCTGGCAGCGTGACCAGGACGGCCTGGTCACCGCGTCGGTGGACGAGCTCGGGCAGACCACCGACTACCAGTACGACGAGGACGGCGAAGCGGTGGTCACCGTCTCGCCGGCGGTGCAGGCCGAGACCGGCGGCGGGACGCCGGTGTCGACCCGTCCGATCACGTTCGCCGGGTACAACACGTTCGGCGAGCAGGTGGAGGTCAAGGAGCCTAACGGCGGGGTGACCGTCACGAGCTTCGACGCGGCCGGCCGGCCGGTCGCCACCCGGCTGCCCAGCTACACGCCACCCGGCACGTCGACGCCGATCACGCCGGTGGCCACCGTGACGTACGACGACACCGGCCAGCTGCTCACCTCGACCGACGCGCTGGGTAAGACCACCACATACGTCTACGACCAGCTCGGCCGCGTCGCCAGGGTGACCGCACCGAACCTCGGTGTCACGAAGTACACCTACGATCTGCTGGGCGACCAGCTGGCGGTGACCGACCCGACCGGGGCCATGGCCACCGCCACCTACGACTATCTCGGCCGACGGGTCACCAGCACCGAGGTCGTCCGGCAGACCAGCAGCAGCAACACGACCACCTACACGTACGGCCCCGGCGGCTGGCTGTCCCAGAGCCGCTCACCGGCCGGCGTCATCACCAAGGCGACGTACAACGCGGCCGGTGAGCCGGTGACGACGACGGACGGGGCGAACGCGGTCACCACCTATGCGTACGACGGAGTCGGCCGCCGGGTCCGCACCACCTTGGCCGGCGGCACCTACACGACCGTCACGTACGACATGGCCGGTCGCGACACCGCGACCAAGCAGTTCGACTCGGCCGGCGTACTGCTCGCCACCCAGTCGACCGAGTACGACGCGGCCGACAACGTCATCGCGGCCACCGATGCCCGCGGCACCCGGATCACGTTCGGCTACGACGCGACCGGCATGGTGGTCACCGAGACGCAACCGGTCAGCGCCACCGAGTCGATCACCACGTCGTTCGGGTACGACATCGCGGGCAACCGGACCCGGTTCACGGACGGGCGCGGGAACGCGTTCCTGACCACGTACAACAGTTGGGGCCTGCCCGAGTCGCAGATCGAACCCGCGACGGCCACCTACCCCGACCTGGCCGACCGTACGTTCACCGTGGCGTACGACGCGGTGGGACAGGTCGTCTCGCAGACGCTGCCCGGCGGGGTGAGCGTCAGCAACACGTTCGACGCAATCGGCAACCTGACCCAGCAGGCCGGTGCCGGTGCCGAGGTCGCGACCCCCAGCCGGACCTTCGGCTACGACCTCGGCGGCCGGCTCACCTCGGCGTCCGCGCCGGACGGCACGAACACGTTCGGGTACGACGACCGCGGGCTGCTGCTGTCGACCACCGGGCCGTCCGGCGCCGCGACGTTCGCGTACAACTCGGACGGGTCGATGACCTCCCGAGCCGACGCGGCCGGCACGACGGACTACACGTACGACACCGCCGGCCGGGTGTCCACAGTGGCCAATGCCACCAACGGGGTGCAGCTCCGGTACGGCTACGACACCCTCTCCCGGATATCCAGCGTCACCTACGGATCGACCGGCAACACCCGGACGCTCGGCTACGACACGCGGCACCGGCTGATCAGCGACGACCTGCGTACCCCGGCCGGCACCTCGATCGCGAAGGTCACCTACGGGTACGACGGCAACGGTAACGAGACGTCCAAGACGACGACCGGGTTCGCCGGCTCGAAGAGCAACACGTACGGCTATGACCGGGCGGACCGCCTGGTCCTCTGGTTCGACGGTGCCACGAACACCAACTACACCTACGACAAGTCCGGCAACCGCACCTCGGTGGGTACCAAGACGTTCACGTACGACCAGCGCAACCAGCTGGCCACCGGCGACGGATCGTCCTTTGTGTACACACCGCGCGGCACGCTGTCGTCGGCGGTCACCACCGCGGGCGCCTACCTCACCCAGACCGACGCGTTCGGCCAGATAGTCCGGCAGGATGCGGCCGGTGGTACGCAGAACTACGCCTACGACGCGCTCGGCCGGCTCTCCCGCACCGGCTTCGCGTACAGCGGTCTGGGCAACACACTCGCGGCGGACGGTGTCGCCAAGTACACCCGGGACGAGGACGACGACCTGGTCGGCGTCGCGGCCGGATCCTCGCTCCGGTATGCCTGGACGGACCAGCATACGGACGTCGTCGGGCAGTTCACCGCGACCGGTACGGCGCTGTCCGGCTCCACCACGTACGATCCCCTCGGCCGGATCGTCGCCACCTCGGCGATGGTCGGCAACCTGGGCTTCCAGTCGGCGTGGACGGACTTCACCACCGGCCGCGTCAACATGTGGCACCGCTGGTACAACACGCTGACCGGGCAGTTCGACACCCGTGACTCGGTCGACCTCGACCCGGTTCCGGACTCGGTCAACGCCAACCGGTTCGCGTACGCGGACGACAACCCGCTCACCGACACCGACCCGACCGGGCACTGGCCGAGCTGCGGCTGGTGCAAGAAGGCGGTCTCCAAGGTGTCGTCGGCGTGGCACGCCACCACCTCGTTCGTCTCGCGCAGCTACAGCTACGCGTACAGCTACGCGCGGTCGTACGCGTCCTACGCGTACAGCTACGCCAGAAGCACGTACCACGCCGTGAAGAGAACGGTCAGCCGCGCGTATCACGCGGTGAAGAAGAAGGTGACCCGCGCGTACCACGCGGTGAAGCGGTTTGTGAAGCACACCTATCACGCGGCCAAGCGGTGGGTGAAGCAGAAATACCACGCCGCCAAGCGCTGGGTGAAGAAGACCTACCACAAGGCCAAGAAGTGGGTGGCGCACAAGGTCCACCAGGTGAAGAAGGCGGTCAAGAAGGCGTACCACCGGGTCAAGCAGGCCGGTAAGGCGGTCGTCGCGAAGACGGTACGGGTGGTGAAACAGGCCGCCACCAAGGTCAAGGACGCGTACAGCGCGACCGAGAAGTGGGTGAAGGACCACAAGAACATCATCATCGAGGCGGTCGCCATCGGCGGTGGGATCCTGGCCGGCATCGCCTGCACGGCAGCCACCGCCGGGGTCGGCGCCGTCGCCTGCATGGTCGGTGCGGCCGCGGTCATCAACCTGGCCAAGGACGCGGCCCAGGGCAACATCCACAACTGGGGCGACGCGTTCGGCGCACTGGGTACCGGTGCGGCCCAGGGCCTGGCCGGTGGCGTCGGCGGCGCGATCGGCGGGAAGGTCGCCGGTGCGGTGGTCGGTAAGCTCGGCAAGCTCGCCGGTACCCTCGGCGGTCGGGTCGTCTCCGGCGGCATCTCGGGCGGGATCGGCGACGCGGTCACCCAACTTGCCACCACCGGCAAGGTGAACCTGCGCAACGTCGCGATGGGCGCCGGCGTCGGCGCGTTCACCGGCGGTCTCACCCGCGGTCGGGGCGGCGGTGGCGGCGCGCACGCGCCACCACCGGCAATGAGAGCCCTCACCGGGCCGCCCGCCCGGCTCGCCCTGCCCGCCGCGACCCGGGAGCCACCCAACCTGGCCGGCTCGATGATCACGTCACGCATCGCGCGGCCGGGCGAGCAGTTCAACATGGTTCTCTCGGCGGGGCAGCCGTCGTCGAGGCCGGGCGGGTTCGGTACCTTCGAGAACGTCCCCAACCAGGACTTCGCCCGGAACAACCTGGCGATCCGCACCGACTGGAAGCCTGACGTGTCGGTGGTGCAACGCTACGAGATTCCCGGCGGTGACCCGGTCCGGATCCAGGAGAGCATCGTGGGACCGCAGAACGACCCGATCCTCGGCCGGCTGCCCGGCGGCGCGACGCAGATCGAGATCCTGAACCACAGCGACCGCGCCCGGCTCATTCCGGTCGGCGATCGACAGGACATTCATTGACGTGATCGAACTGCACTGGCAGGAAGGACAGACCCAGGTCAGCTGGGCCCACGACGGGACGGCGGTCGTCAAGTCGTACGAGCGACCACCGGCGACCGTGACCGTCTGGCACAACCCGCCGTGTGTGATCGTGGTGGAGGCCGTCGACGGCGCTGACCGGATCGACAACGCGGTGGTCTTCGAGCCGGACGGAACCGAGCGGCTGCGCCTGGTGCCGCCGCGGCTCGACGGTGATCCATCGTGGAACATCGGCTTCTACGCGGTGTACGCCGACCCGCACGGCCTGGTCGCGGTCTTCGCCACCCGGGTCGGCGACTTCTGGGGCCGACCCGACCTGAACACGGGCGAGCTGACCTCGGTGGCGCAGTGGCGCTGACGACCGCCCCGCGGCTCTGGTGCCGTGCGGCCGCTCAGGAAGAGCCGCCGCCACCGCCGAGAATCGAGGTGCCGATGCAGCAGAGTAGGGCCAGGGCCAGGATGGCGCCGTACACGACGTAGGCCGCGGTCAGCCCCGGATGCTTCTGTGGGCCCGCGCCGATGGCGCCGCGCTGCCAGGTCCAGACGGGGGCCGCATAGTGGACGCTCGGCGCACCAGCGGTGTTGTCCACGGTCGTCGTGGCCTTGCCGAACTTCCACAGGTACGGCACGTGCACCGTGATCTCGTGCCGGCCGGGGGGTGCGGGGATGACGTTGTCCCCCCAGGCCAGCGGCATCTCGTGGCCATTGATGCTCGCCTTGGGCCGGAACCCGGCAAGCATGAAGGTCAGCCAGTGGTACTTGGTGTGGATGCGCAGCGGGTGGCCGTGAGAGGCAGTCACGGCCACCGATCGTAGCGTGGCCGCGGCTGCCGCACCGGCCCGAGTGCGGGCGTAGCCGCCGGCACCTACTGGATGGTCAGCTGGAAGACTTCGTCGTCGGTCAGCGCACCCTGGAACACGTACACGTCGTCGATGCCACCGCGCCAGAAGTCGCCGAGGAAGCCGTGCCACTTCGCCCGGCCGATCTGCAGGCTGCCCCCGGCGTGCCAGGCGTCGGTGTGGCCGACGATGGAGACCAGCAGGCCGTCGACGTAGAGCCGCATCTGGCCCAGCTCGGCGTTGTACACACCGGCCACGTGCGTCCACGTGTCGAGCGCCACCGGTTGCGGGGACTTGGCGGTCACGTACGTCTCGGTGGCCGAGTCGGTGGTCGGCATCGTGAAGCCCCACAAGTTCTCGAACGTCATGTACTGCAACAGGAACCCGCTGTTGACCGCACCGTCCTGGCTGACCGCCGTGTAGAGGGTGGACTCGGTCGCGCCGGTGAAGCGCAGCCAGGCGGCCACCGTGAAGCTCTGGTCGGTGCGCACCACGGGGGTGCTCGTCGAGGCGCTGCACGCGCCGTCGCCCACGATCGAGTTGTCGAACCAGCCCGGTGCCCAGGAGCAGCCGGCGCTCGCGGTGGCCGGGTGGCCCGCGGCGGACGAGTCCGCCACGACCGTGCCCGAGGTCTCGTCCAGCTTCCAATGGCCCAGCAGCGCGGCCGGCGGGTGCGCCAACGCGGTGATCGCGTCGACCGGCAGCGCGCCCTGGAACACCTGGACGTCATCGACGGCACCCGGCCACCAGTTGGTCAGGAAGCCACGCCACTTGGCCCGGCCGATCTGCAGGCCGCCCGTGGCGTTCCAGGCGCCCGTGTGCGGGGCGGTGTTCTGCAGTACGCCGTCGACGTAGAGCCGGAGCTCTCCCGCGGTCTTGTCGTAGACACCGAGGAGATGGGTCCACACGTGATAGCGCGGCGGGTCGATGGCGAGCGCGCGGTGTGTCACCTCGGTGTCATTGTCCGTGGTGACCATGGCGAAGCCCCAGCGGTCGATGTCGCCCTGGTAGCCCAGGAGGAACCCGCTCTGCCGGGTGCCGTCCTGGCTGACTGCGGTGAAGTGGGCGAACGTGCTGTCCAGCCGGACCCACGCCGAGACCGAGAAGCTGAGGTCGGTCCGGAGCACCGGCTGCGCCGTACCCAGGACGCTCGTGGTCCCGTCGAACGAAGCGGCGCCACCGACGCGGCCGCCGGTCCACGTGACGCCGCCCGCGGCGGCGGCCGTCTGGTTGGAGCCGGACGCGTCGGCGGCGGCGGTACCCGAGGTCTCGTCGAGGCGCCAGTACCCCACCGGCATCGTCACCGTACGCACATAGAACTGGTAACCGTAGATCGGGCCGAGATTGCCCACGCCGTCGCGGCTGCGTACGTAGAGCGTGTTGAGCTGGTCGGCGGTGGGGGTGAACGAAACCGTCGCGGTCTTCCCGGTGCCGCTGGCCGTCACCACGGTGGCCGGCGGGAACACGTTGAAGCCGTACACGTAAGCGGCGATGTCGGTGTCACCGGTCCCCGGCGCGAGCGTGAACGAACCGGTGATGCCGACCGCACCGCGGTAGATGGGTTCGGCGCCGGCCGGCGTCTCCGGGTACGTCGTGGAGGTGACCACGGGTGGGCTCACCGGCGGGAAGGGGTCGACTGTCAACTCGCACCAGCCGGTCCAGGCGCTCACGTCGGTACCGTCCTCGGCGCGTACCCGCCAGGAGTACGTACCGCCGACGGCGAACGCGCCGGCCGGCACCGTCGCGGTGTGGGTCGAGCCGGAGGTCACCTTGGTGGTCGCCACCTCGCCGATCTTCGTGCCTCCGGTGACCCACCACTCGAACCGCGCGCCCACCAACTGTCCACTATCGACATCGGAGACCTTGGCCCGGAACGTCGGCGTCGTCGTACCCACCACGGGCCGGCTGGTGCCGATCACGCAGGGCAGGCCCGGATCGATGGAGAGCGTGTTGGGGACCGACGGCACCGAGTTGTAGTCCACGATCAGCGTCGGGTTGTTGTTGAACTTCTTCCACGCGAACGTGTCGGTCTCGCTGGTGGCCCGCAGGCCGAGCGTCAGGTTGGACCAGTTGCTCGCCGCGGCGGTCACCACGCCCGCGGTGACGGTGAAGTCGACCGTCCCGTCCGGACACGAGGTGTTGTACCCCTTGGCGACGTTGAGCGTCTGCAGCTTCGCCGACCAGGCCGGCTGGGTGTTCCAGGAGGTGCTGGAGCTGATGGCGCCGGTCCGCCACACCTCGACCTGCCGGGCCGAGCACGACCACGAGTGGTTCTCGAAGGTACGGAACGTCGCGGCGAGGATGTGCTTCAGACGCACGGTAGACGTGTCCATCCGGAAGAACGAGCGGTTGGTCATCCCGGTGTCGTCTTCGTGGCCCACCCGGGCGATGTCCGAGCTGTTGAAGTAGGTGCTGGTGGGGTGGGCCTTCCAGACCGAGGTCCAGGCCAGCCGGCTGCCGGTGAAGCGCACGCTCGGGTCGAGGTAGACCGGGTACCTGGTGCCGGGGTCGGTCAGCATGGCCTGGTCGGGCACGATGGACAGGCCGCCGGCGTCGGCGGAGGCCCGCATCTGCGCATGCCGTGTCGGCGCCGCCGGGGCACCGAAACCCTTGGCTGTGGCGCCCCCCGAGCTGTCCCACATCAACGGGGCACCGGCGTGGAAGACGACCGTACCGCTCGGGTCGACGACATCGAGGTTGCCGGCCGCGTCGACCCGCTGGGTCAGTCCGACGGACCGGGTGGTCAGGCGCAGCGCGCGCAGGTCCGGGTGGCGGGCCGCCGCCGCGGTCTTGACGACGAGAACCTCGGCGAAGCCGAGGACGTCGGCGGTGACCACGAGGTCCACGTCGGGCAGGACGTCGGGGTACGTGGCGGTGTCACCGGCAAGCACCGGAGCCGGCAGCGCGGCCGGCCAGCCGAGGGCGAACTCGGTTCCCTGCCAGGCGATGCGGGCCAGGGGGGCGGCGCCGCCGCCGGAGAACGCCATGGGTACCGCCGTGGCGACCGGCCGGACGCTGCCGTCCGGGCTTACCCGCAGGGTCGCGTCGACCGGTGCCCAGCTGGCGCCCTGGCGGACCCGGACCGGCAGCACGTGCTGCTCCATCGTGAACGTACCGTCCGGGTTGGCGTAGACGTCCTGCGTCTGCGTGCGCAGCGAGGTCACCGCCACCCGCACGCCGGCCCGCCGGGCCGCCGCCATCGCCGCGGTCTCGGTCGGCTGGTCGGCCGGTGGGGCGGCGGTAACCGGGCCGGCCGCGGCGCGGTCCTGCCGGGCGGCCGGGGGTGCCGCACCCGCCGGGAGCGCCACCTGCCCTACTACCGCGGCCGACACCAGCACTACGAGGCCACGACGCATGGGTCCTCCCCAGGGAACGCATGCTCGACAGCGACGTCCGTCACATCGAGCCGGCTCGAACTTATTGTGCCGGCCGGCCGGGGGCAATGTCCGTTCGGATGATCTCGCCGCGGCGGGATCGACCGCCGGTTCGGCGGTCAGGCCGAGCCGGCCTCCCGCGCGACGCGCTCCAACCGGCTACGGTAGCCGTCCCACCAGGCACGGTCGCCCGGCGCCATGTTGTCGTCGTCCGCCCGCAGGCCGGCGACCCCGTCGATCAGCTCCCGCACGATGTCGGCGTGGCCCGCGTGCCGGTTCGTCTCGGCGATCACGTGTACGAGGATCCGGTGCAGCGTGACCTCGTTGCGGTCCTCGGGCCACCACGGAACGTGGCCGACCGCATCCAGCGCCAGCGCCTCGATCGTCGCGTCCGAGTGCGCCCGGACCCGGTGGTACAGGCCGACGATCTGCTCCCGGGACTCGTCGGCGGTTGCCCACATGTCGGCGTTGGGTTCGGCGTCGTCCGCCGCCCACGGCAGCGCCTCCTCGAACGGCCTACCGAACGTCTCGCCGAAGTACCCCGACTCGACACTGGCCACGTGCTTGACGAGACCCAGCAGGTTGGTGCCGGTCGGCACCAGCGGCCGGCGGACGTCGTACTCCGAGAGGCCTCCCAGCTTCCACAGCAGGGCGTCCCGGGCGACTTGTAGATAGCGACGGAGGTCAGCCTTTGGATCTGATCCAGTCATGCCGGACAGCATGGCAGCAACGGGCCCGGACAACGAACCCCGGTGGCGGCTCCGCTACGTGCGTGACCGCGCGGCCATTCCGGCGCGCCGGCCGAGGGTCGCACCGGCAACGAGCGCACCGACGGTGGCGAGTCCGGCCGCGGGTACGGCCCAGTGCCCGGCGAAGGTGCACAGCAGGACGAGGCCGGCCGTGACGGGCAGGGTCAGCTGCTCGACAAGGCCGCGCTTGTGGTACCGGGAGTGCAGTACCCACACCGTGAGCAGGAACAGGGCGGCCGGAATGGTCACGGCAGCCGAGGCGGATGTGGTGGCGATGTGGGTCCGGTGGACGGCCCGGTCCACCGCGACCTCGAGCCCGGCGCCGACCGCAGCGGTCGAGCCGAAGATGACGTAGTGGCCGTAACCCCATGCGTATGGAACGCGCTGGGTAGCGAGCGTGGTACGGATGGGCACCGCAAAGTAGATCCACCAGGCCGCGAATACGAGCAGCAGCCCGCCGGCGGCGATCAGCACCAGGTCACGCAGGCCCCGATGCTCCTCGAATGCGGACTGCACGGCGACGCTCGCGGCCGCAATGGCCTCGCCGAGCACGATGATGGTGAAGAGGCCGTACCGTTCGGCGATGTGGTAGGGGTTCCAGGCGGTCGGGCGGCTGCGTTCGGCGATCACCGGCACGCTCAGCTCGGCGGCGGCCATGAGCAGGAACCACCACCCCCGCAGGCTCTGCGGCAGCCACAGCAGGGCGAGCCAGCCGACCTGGCACAGCGCCACTCCGGCCGCGTACCGCCGTGCCGTACGGCTGGCCGGCCAGGTCTCGTCATGGGCGGCGCGCAGCCACTGCACCGTCAACGCAATCCGCATGACGACGTAACCGATGATCCCGACCAGCCAGTCCTGGCGCTCGAAGGCCCGCCAGGTAGCGGAGGACACCGGAACCCGCGTGCCCCTCGGCGAGCGCGTGGACCAGCTCGGCGCCGGCCCGCGCGACGGCGACGACGAACACCAGGTCGAACAGCAGCTCCAGCGCGGTCGCGGGG
>JAEHDK010000625.1 GCA_016880465.1 Micromonosporaceae bacterium | reverse complement strand
CGGAAATCGAACCCCGCCTGGAGCACGACCACGACGAGCTGCAGCCCACGCCCACGTAGTGGCGAACGCGACCGTCTCGAACGATCCAGCCCTTGGTTGAGATCGTCGCCCTGGTTACCCCATTCGAGGTACGGCGAGATCGAGCGGCTTGTTCGCCCTCGTACCTTCTCCACCCCGCTTGGGCAGGTGTCTCGGGCGGCGGGTCTCCCCAGTCCGGTGCCGTGCCCAAAACGGTTCGCACATGCTGTGGGCTGGGACAACGCGGCCGTCGGGCAGGATGCGGCCAATGGTTGTTCGGCTGCTCTACCTGACCACGATCCGGCTGTTCGGCTGGCTGCCGCAGATCACCCGCGGCGAGCCGGCGCTGCTCGCCGAACTGCCGGTGCCGCGCCACGAGGTCGCCATCCTGCGCCGGCAGGTCGCCCGACCACAGCTGACCTGGCCGGATCGGGCGGTACTCTCCGCGCCACCGCGACGAGCGCCGAGTATCCGGAGTTGGATGTCGCCGGGTTCGTCATGCCGTAGCTGAACTTGTGCTGCCCGGCCGCCGCCGCGATCCCGCTCAACGTTGGACGGTGCTGGTCCCAGTCGAGCCGCTGCGCCACCGATGAGCGCAGGCCCAGCACCACCGGGGAGTTGGCCACCTTTGGTGGACACATCGATCCGGCCGTCGGAACCGGGGTGCAGTTCGAGGTAGCGGTTGCTGGAGAACCGGATCGCGTCGTAGTCGCGCGCGGCCGTACCGGCGGAACAGCTTTGTGAAACAGCTCGATCAGGCGAGCTGTAAGGGCGGGCCGTGTTACGCGGGTCGCGACGATTTCACGGGCGCGTCATTGTGGCGTCGCCGGCCGTACGAGGGCGTCGGCTGGACTGCCGGTAGGCCCGCGACGGCGACGGGCGCCTCGCCGGCCAGTGGAGGAGACGTGCTCAACCGTCGGCAGATGCTGCGCGCCGGTGTTGTCACCGCCGGAGTGGCGGCCCCCGCACTCGTCGGCCTTCCTGCGTACCCGGCCCAGCCGGACACCCGTGCGCCAGCCCCAACCCGCACCCTGGTGATCGGACACCGCGGCGCCAGCGGCTACCGGCCCGAGCACACGCTCGCGTCCTATGAGCTGGCAGCCCGGATGGGCGCGGACTTCATCGAACCGGACCTGGTGTCCACACAGGACAGTGTGCTCGTGTCGCGGCACGAGAACGAGATCTCCGGCACCACCGATGTGGCTGCCCGCCCGGAGTTCGCCGGGCGCAGGCGTACGAAGGTCATTGACGGGATCACCCTGACCGGATGGTTCACCGAGGACTTCACCCTCGCCGAGCTGAAGACGCTGCGCGCGGTTGAGCGGCTGCCGGGCGTACGGCAGCACAATATGCTCTACAATGGACTATTCCAAGTACCCACCCTGCAGGAGGTACTCGACCTGCGTACCCGGCTCTCCCGGGAGCTGCGTCGCGAGATCGTTGTGTACCCGGAGACGAAGCACCCCACCTACTTCCGCTCGATCGGGCTGGATCTGGAGACGCCGCTGGTACGGACCCTGCGGCACAACGGCCTCGACCGGCGTGATGCCGCGGTGTTCGTGCAGTCCTTCGAGGCGGCCAACCTCCGGGACCTGCGCGACCGGCACGGACTGCGGGTGCGGCTTGTCTTCCTCACCTCGGTGGCGGGTGGCCCGTTCGGCGACCCGCGCAGCTATGCCAACTACCTCACCCCGGCCGGACT
>JAEHDK010000624.1 GCA_016880465.1 Micromonosporaceae bacterium | reverse complement strand
GGCCCCGGCGGTGCGGACGCTGTCGAGCCGCACGGTCACCAGGTCCTCCCGGGCGCCGGGCGCGATCGTCCCGGCGTCGGACCAGCCGAGTGCGGCGTGGCCCGCGCGCGTCGCGGCGTCCAGCAGCTCGGCCGCGGAGAAGTGGCCCCGCCGTTGCGAGCGCAGCCGCTCGTCCAGCTCCACCGCGCGGGCCTCCTCGAACAGGTCGATGACCGCGTGGCTGTCCGAACCGAGGCTGACCGGGCAGCCGCTGTCCACCAGCGCTCGCGCGGGCCCGATGCCGTCGGCGAGGTCGCGTTCGGTCGTCGGGCAGAGGCACACTCCGGTATCGCTGTCGCCGAGCACCGTACGGTCGAGGTCGGTCAGGTGGGTGGCGTGTACCGCCGTCGTACCCGGGCCGAGCACGCCCGCGTCGGCGACGAGCTGCGTCGGGGTCCGGCGGTGGTACGCGAGGCAGGCGGCGTTCTCCGCCCGCTGCTCGGACAGGTGCAGGTGCAGCGGTTCGCCGCGGCTGGCCGCGTAGGCCGCGACGTCCGGCAGCCGATCGGCCGGCACCGCGCGGACCGAGTGGATCGCCGCACCCGTACGCGCATGCCGGCCGGCCGGGGTGAACGCGCCGGCCCGCGCCGCCCAGGCCGCCGCGTCGGCATCGGCGAAGCGCAGCTGCGTACCCTCGGGCGCCCCACCATCCACTGTGGAGGTCAGGTAGCAGGTGTCGAGCAGGGTGACCCGGATCCCCGCGTCGGCCGCGGCCGCCACGAGAGCGGCGCTCATCGCGTGCGGGTCGGCGTACGGCCGCCCGCCCGGCGCGTGGTGCAGGTAGTGGAACTCGCCGACGCAGGTGATGCCGGCCAGCGCCATCTCCGCGTACGTCGCCCGGGCCAGCGCGTGGTAGCTGTCCGGGTCGAGCCGGTCGGCGAGCGCGAACATGGCGGTACGCCAGGTCCAGAACGTGCCCTTGCCGGCCTGCGTGCGGCCGCGCAGCGCCCGGTGGAACGCGTGCGAGTGGGCGTTCGCGAGGCCGGGGAGGGTCAGCCCGGGTAGCCGGACCACATCGGCGCGCGGCGCCGGTGCGTCCGGGGTCGCGCTGGCGAACCGGCCGTCCGAGACCTCGATGTCCACGCCCGTCGCCAGGCCGCCGGGCAGCCACGCGCGCGCCGCCCAGTACCGCGTCACCGGCATGCCAACTCCTCCAGCACCGCCGTGAGCGCCGCCACGCCCGCCGCGCAGTCGTCGTCGGTCGCGTGCTCGGCCGGCGCGTGGGACACCCCGGTCGGGTTGCGTACGAACAGCATCGCGGTCGGTACGTGGGCCGCGAGCACCCCCGCGTCGTGCCCGGCGCCGGTCGGCAGGATCGGCGCCCCACCGAGCAGGGCGGCGAGCCGGTCTCGCAGTCCACTGTGGAACTCGGTGCCGGGGGAGACCGACTCGGCGGTGACCTCGACGGCGGTACCGTCCCGGCCGGCCCGGTCCTGCGCCCGGTCGGCGATCGCGGCGACGAGCGCGGCGAGCGTCGGCTCGTCGGCGGCGCGCGCGTCGAGCCAGCCCCGTACCGCCGACGGCACCGCGTTGGTCGCGTTCGGCACGACGCTCACCCGGCCCATCGTGGCGTGTGCGCCGCGCAGCCGGGCCTCCTTGTTGGCGGCCAGCACGGTGTACGCGTAGGTGAGCATCGGGTCGCGCCGGTCCGCCATCGCCGTGGTCCCCGCGTGGTTGCCCGCGCCGCTGAAGTCCAACCGCCACCGCCCGTGCGTCCAGATCCCCGAGGCGACCCCGACCGGCGCGGTGAGCGCCCGCCCCTGCTCGACGTGCAGCTCCACCACGTACCCGACGCGGGCCAGGCGATCCGGGTC
>JAEHDK010000623.1 GCA_016880465.1 Micromonosporaceae bacterium | reverse complement strand
TTGATGCTGGTCAGCTCACGCCCAACGGATGAATGTCGCCAACTAGATATGGACACGCCAAAGGATTGGGGTGTACCTCGGAGGTACAGGTTGGGACACTGGGCCCGTGGCAACCCCGACGCGTAACGTGACCATCCTTGACCGGGAGATGTACACAGAGGCCGAGGCTGCGCGGCTGCTCCGCGTGCCACAGTCAACGTTGCACTATTGGCTTGAAGGCGACACCCGTGGCCGTCGCGACTACAAGCCGATCATCCGCGCAGAGCCGCGCGGTGTGCGGACCGTGACCTGGGCCGAGTTCGTCGAGTCTGGCTGGCTTCGCGAGTACCGCCGCGAGAGGGTCCCAATGCTGGAGCTCCGAAGGTTCATCGATGAGATGCGGACCCGATTCGGCGTGCCATGGCCGCTGGCTGACCGTCGGCCGCTCGTTACCGGGCGCCAGCTGGTTTACGAGGCGCAGCAGGCCGCCGGCCTGGACCCCGACTTCTGCCTCGTGACAACCTACGACGGGCAGATGCTCCTGACTCCGCCGGGTGATAGCTTCCTGCGGCGTGTCGAGTTCGACGGCGACATCGCGTCAGGCTACAGACCGGACCCAGACCCGGACTCGCCGGTGCGAATTCTGCCGGACATGCGGTTCGGAAGGCCGTCGATCCGCGGCATCAGCACCGAGGTGATATGGGAGCACGCTGAGATCGGGGAAGCCGCTGACGAGATCGCTCAGGTCTTCCGCATTGACCCCTCGGACGTAGGCTGGGCGTTGTCTTATGAGTACGCCCAGCGCTCCGCCGCGTGAGTCGTACCAGGCCAGCTGAGGTCCGCTTCTACGTCGATGCCGATGTCCTCGGCCTGGCCGCCGTCCTCGCGAGCATCCGCCCGGATGTCACCTACCCGGGAGACCCGGGCACGGTTATCCGTAGATGGCCGCGACCACCATGCCCAATCACAACGCCTGCGACCAAGGACTCAGACTGGATCCCGACGGTCGCCGGCAACGGATGGCTGATCATCAGCAGAGACCGGCACATCAAGATCCGGCTTCCCGAGACGGATCTCGTATTTCGGCACGGCGGTCGACTCGTGGTCTTGTCCGGGCCGGAGGCGCGCGGCACCTGGGAACAGCTTGAGATCGTAATGATCCAGTGGCGGCGAATCGAGGCTCTCCTTGGCGAGCCCGGCCCGCTCATCTACACCGCGACTCGCAGCAGGCTCGAGCGCGTTCCCCAGGACGAGCTGGGGCCGGTATCCAGCCAACGTCGGCGACGTGCGCGCAGCCAACCTCTGCATCATCAGTCAGACTCCCAGGCCTCGCCCGAGCCGGCGCCGGGAACAGTCTCCTCAAACTCGGCCAGGTCGACGCCCTGAAGCTCGAGCCAGTCGTAAAGCTGAGCAAGGGTGCTGCACGACCACACCTCGTCGTGCGCGGACTGGTCGGTGTCGTACACGAGGTAGCGGTCGAGGTGCCGCTCGACGTCCAGCGGCAGTCCTTCGACCGGTAGATCTCCACGGCAGCCACGGTAGCTTGTGATCACCGCAACAAACAGGCCGTGACCTGGGGAAACACAGCTACCGTGCCCGCGTGGTGATCCGCCACTACGTCACCCGCGACCGCCGGTACCGGGTCTTCCTGCATGAGGACCAGACCGCCGAGCTCTGCCACGCCAACGGCCAACAGATCACCGGCCGGGTCGTACTGCACGTCGTCGCCGACCGGCTCGTGACGCTCGGCGTCGGCCTCGACGACCTCATCGAGGACTGACCGCTGCCGATCTACTCGCAGACGATGCCGTCGCTGTCGGCGTCGCGGTACCAGTAGTACTCGGGGTCGACGCCCTTGACGTACGGGCCGTACCCGTGAGCCTTGGCCTCCTTGCAGGTGCCGTACCGCGGGTCGGTGGCCGGTGGCGGCGGGGGTTTGGCGGAGGTCTTCACGGGCGCGGGAGGTGGGGGTGGCTTCGGTGCCCCAGGAGTGCCCGCAGACTGGATCTGGATCATGAACGCGCGACCGCAGGTCAGCGGCGGTACGACGGACGAGTCGACCTGTACGCCGGGTTCTGTACCGCGCTGTCCGGAGACGGCGCGGCGGCGGCCATCCATCTCGGCCTGCCGTCGCCGACAGGCTCTAGCGGCCTACCCGCAGGCATCGGACGGGCCGTCCACCTGCGCAGGTACCCATCTCGCGACGGGTACCCTCTTGGCCTTGCTCCAAGTGGGGTTTACCGAGCCACCCCGGTCACCCGGGATGCTGGTGGGCTCTTACTCCACCGTTTCACCCTTACCGCCTCGCCGAAGCGGGCGGCGGTTTGCTTTCTGTGGCACTGTCCCGCGGGTCGCCCCGGGTTGCCGTTAGCAACCACCCTGCCCTATGGAGCCCGGACGTTCCTCGGCGGCCGGTGGGCTCGCATGCGAGCCGCCGACCGACGCGGCCGCCCGGTCGACTCGTCCGTCGCGCCTACCATGGTACGTGTTGTGCCGCGCCGCCGTGGCGAACCCCACGCGACACACCGGCCACGGCCAGATAACCTGCCGGGGCGATGAATCTGACTCACGTACTGCTGCTGCTGGCCGCCGGGCTCGGCGCCGGCTCCATCAACGCGGTCGCCGGCGGCGGTTCGCTCGTCACGTTTCCCAGCCTGCTCGCCGTCGGTCTGGCTCCCATTCCGGCGTCCGTCACCAACGCGCTTGCGGTCTTTCCCGGGTACGTCGCGAGCGTCTACGGCAGCCGTACGGATCTCGCCGCGCTGGCCGAGACCAAGGGCCGGCAGACCCTGCTCGCGTTGGCACCTACCGTCGTCGCGGGTACGGCGATCGGCTGCACGGTCCTGCTGCACAGCCCGGCCCGGGCGTTCGAGGTCGTGGTGCCGTTCCTGGTCCTCGGCGCCACGACCGTACTGGCGTTCCAGGATCGGCTGCGCCGCGCGGTCGGGCACGCGCACGAACGGTCGGCCGGGCAGCGTACGGCCAGGATGCACCTGGCTGCCGGGCTCGGCGCCGTCTACGGCGGCTACTTCAACGCGGCGCTGGGGGTGATGCTGGTGGCCGCGCTCGGGCTGGCGGTCGACGACACGCTCCCCCGGGTCAGCGCGCTGAAGAACATCGTCTCGGCGGTCGTCGGGCTCGGTACCGTCGTCGCGTTCTCGCTGTTCGGCCCGGTGAACTGGGCCGCCGCCGCGATCGTCACACCGGCCTCGCTCGTCGGCGGGTACGCCGGTGCGCGGTTTGCCCGGCGGCTGCCCACCCGCGTATTTCGTGCGGTCATCGTGGCTTTCGGTACGGTCGTCGCCGTCGTGCTGTTCATCCGCGCGCACACCTGATCGCCTGGACACGCGGCGGGTCGCGGGTTGCCAGGTGCCCGGCGACCGCGGCGACCTTCCTGATAATTGAAGTCAGGCCGCTGGCCGGTACCGGTCAAGACGTCGGCGGGTGCGGAACGCTACCCGTGCCGGTCGCCCACCGGCAGGTCGACAGCGCGCAGGTGGGCGGAGTCGTTGACCGTACGTACCGCCACGCCGCCGTCCGGCCACATGTCCACGATGGACAGTCCGGCCGGGTCGAGGTACATCCGGTGCAGGAAGGCGTCGCCGGCGCCGAGCGCGTCCCGCAGCAGCAGCTTGATCGGCGTCACGTGCGACACGACGACGACCAGCTGGGCCGGGTAAGCCTCGCGCAGCCGGGTGACCGCCCGCTGGACGCGCGCCGCCACCGCCGCGAACGACTCGCCGCCCGGCGGGGCGACCGTCGTGGACCGCAGCCACGCCGCCATCTCGGCCGGCCACTGCGCGCGTACCTCGGCGAAGGTCTTGCCTTCCCAGGCACCGAAGTCGCACTCCACCAGATCGGGATCCACCACAATGGACGCTCCCGTACGGAGTGCCTCCGCGGTGCGTACGCAGCGGGCCAGCGGTGAGGTGACGACCGCGGCGACCGGCCCCGGCACGGTGGCCAGCCGGCGCCCGGTCTGTCTGGCCTGTTGTTCGCCCAGCGGCGACAGCGGCACGTCGCCGCGGCCCGAGTAGCGCCGCTGCGCCGTCAGCTCGGTCTCGCCGTGCCGTAAGAGGACCAGCCGGGCCGGCGGGCCGGACGGTGGCTCCCAGGACGGCTGCCCCGATGCCGGATCCGCGCCGGGCTCGCCGGCACCGGCGGCACCGGCGGCCATGCCATCCATCGCCTGGTTGGCGAGCGCATCGGCCCGGGCGTTGCGATCCCGGGGTACCCAGGTGAACTGCACGGACTCGAAGCGGCGGACGAGAGTGGCGGCCTCGGCGGCGAGCGGGCGCAGGCCCGGGTGTTTGATCTGCCAGCGGCCGGACATCTGCTCGACGACGAGCTTCGAGTCCATCCGTACGTCGACCTCGCGGGCACCGAGCTCGGCGGCCGCGGTCAGGCCGGCGATCAGGCCGGAGTACTCGGCGATGTTGTTGGTCGCTATGCCGATCGCGCCGGACCGCTCGGCGAGCACCTCGCCGCTGGCCGCGTCGCACACGACTGCCCCGTACCCGGCGGGTCCGGGGTTGCCCCGCGCGCCGCCGTCCGCCTCGACGATCACCCGACCGAGCGGCGGCCGCCCGGCCGGTGCGACGCCGGAGCCGGCCTGCCCACGTCGCGGCACCCTTACAGGCCTGACTCGGCGGTACGTACGAGAATGCGCCGGCATTCCTCGCAGCGGACGACCTCGTCCGGTGCCGCGGCCCGGACCCGCGCCCGCTCGCTGCCGGACAGTTCGAGGCGGCAGCCCTCACACCGGCCGGCCCGCAACAGCGCGGCACCGACGCCGCCGCCCTGCTCGCGGATCCGCTCGTAGAGGGCGACCAGATCGGCCGGCAGGTCGGCGGCGAGCGGCCCGCGGCCGGAGGTGCGGAACTCGACCTCCCGGTCGATCTCGGCCAGCTTCTGGTCGCGCCGGGTCTCCGTCTCCGCGCGCTGGTCCCGCGCCGCGGTCAGCCGCTCCTGCGCCTGTGCGAGCTGGGCCTGTGCCTGCTCGCGCTGCTCCATCAGGGCCAGTTCGGCATCCTCCAGCTCGGACTGCCGGCGCTGCAGGGAGGCCAGCTCGTGCTGCAACGCCTCCAGCTCGCGCGCCGGACCCGAGCCGACATCGAGCCGTGCCTGGTCCTTCATCTTGCGGGCATGTACCTGGTCCACGTCCCGCTCGATCCGGGCGATGTCCCGGTCGAGGTCGTCGACGCCGACCTGGGCCCGTACGCGCTCGTCGTTGAGCGCCGCCATCTGCTGGCCGAGCCGGTCCACGTCGGCGTGCTCGGGCAGCGTCCGGCGCCGGTGTGCGAGCTGGGCCAGCGCGGTGTCGATGGCCTGGAGCTCGAGCAGCC
>JAEHDK010000622.1 GCA_016880465.1 Micromonosporaceae bacterium | reverse complement strand
GGCCTCAGCAGCGGGAGAACGAACTACTCGGCCATTCGTGGCGGGACGCGACACCTGTCCGTGGCCATGCCAAAGTCTCCAGCTGTGGCCAGTGAAAGTCCCCACCTCGCAGGGGGGTGTTGATCAGTCCGTGAAGGTCCTTCGGGGCCTGAGATCGGGGATTGCAAACCTGCAGGTCAGCAGGTTACACGCGCCGCAGACCATCTATCGAACGGCATGTCAAGAATCTGGACATCATTATGCGAATGCCCGAAGGTGGGCCGGGCGGGACTCGAACCCGCGACCGAGGGATTATGAGTCCCCTGCTCTAACCTGCTGAGCTACCGGCCCGCGGGGCCCAGCTTACCCATCCGCCACTGCGGACCCGGGAGCCGAGATGATCGAGCTCCCCCGTTTGGACTCGAACCAAAAACCTACCGGTTAACAGCCGGTTGCTCTGCCAATTGAGCTACGGGGGATCGCGGTAGTGGCGGCCACCACCGTGACCGCCAGAGCGACTGACCAAGAGTACCGGACGAGCCGGTTCGCGGGCGACCGGGGTGGATCCGTACCCGATGTTTCGGGCGTACCCAGGCCGGGGGACTATGGGTGTGTACAGGGACAGACGACGCAGGCGGGCGCTTGGAGCACCGGGCTCGAAGGCCCGCCCAGCAAGGAGGGAACCGCCATGCGCGGGAAGGTGATGTTCCTCGGCGGGCTCGCCGTGGGCTACGTCCTCGGCACGCGTGAGGGACGCGAGCGGTACAACCAGCTGGTCACGGCCGCTCGGCGGATACTTGATCACCCAACGGTGCAGGAGGCACGCGGCGTCGTGCAGGCGCAGGCGAACCGGATCTACGCCGAGGGCAAGGACGTCGTCTCCGACAAGCTCGGTCACACCCGGATCGGCGAGCGGCTCATGTCCGCCCAGCCGACCGGGCACGACGGTGCCACCACGCACGTCGACGCCGTAACGCCGAGCTGACCACGGCCGCACGACCCCCGGCCCTCCGGGTCCGGGGGTCGTTCGCCATGCTCGGCGTACGCCCGTGCCGGCCGCTCAGGCGCCCATCGCGTACCGGAGTCCGCCGAACAGGTGCGCCCGGAATGCCGGTTCCGCGTAAGACTCGACCGTATGTCCCAGTCCCGTGTAGAAGGACCGGCCGCCGGCGTACTCGCGGGACCACGCGATCGGGTGGTCGCTGCCCATGCCCCCACCCTCGTAGGAGGACTCGTCGACCGTGAGCAGGACCCGCACGTGTTCGCGCGGATTGCCGCGGAAGTCGTACCACTCGTCGGTGCGGACCCAGGTGGGCGGCAGGTGCGCGGTCGACTCGTGAGTACGGTCGACCACCCGGACCGTCGCCTCCTGGACGGCCGGGTGCCGCGCGAAGTACGCACCGACGAGCTCCCCGTAGAACGGCCAGTCGTACTCGGTGTCGGTCGCCGAGTGCACCCCGACGAACCCGCCGCCGGCGCGGACGTACCCCTCGAGGGCCCGCTGTTGCGCGGCGGACAGGACGTCTCCGGTGGTGTTGAGGAACACGACCGCGCGGTACCTGGCCAACCGGCCGGCGGAGAACTCGGCCGGGTCCTCGGTGGCCACGACGTCGAGCCCGGCCACCGCCCCGAGTTCGCGGATGGCCGCAACGCCCGCCGGGATCGACTCGTGCCGGAACCCCGCCGTCCGGCTAAACACCAGTACAGCGGCCGACCGCCGGTCGGTGGCACGCTCGCACGCCGGCCCGAGCAGGACGAGGCAGCCCAGCCCGGCCAGCATCCCGACGACCCGGCTGAGGACGCGGCCGCGGCGGCTCACTTGAGCAGCAGCCGGCCCATGCGCCGGCCCGCGATCGCCAGCCCGATGGCGGCCATGACGAGCAGGTATGCGATGTGGCCCAGCAGGCTCAGCTGGATCGATCCGGTGGTCAGGCCGCGGATCAGCTCGACCGCCTGGTAGAGCGGAGTCCCCTGGACGATCACCCGCAGCGGGCCCGGGTACGACGCGACGGGCGCGAACGTGCCGGAGAACAGGAACAGTGCGAACTGCACGACGGCCATCAGGTCGAAGTCCTGCCAGCTGCGCATGAAGGTGGACAGTGCCATGCCGAGGCCGCCGAACGCGAAGCCCACCAGCAGCGTGGCGGGGAACGCGACGAGCGCCCAGCCGACGGTGGTCAGGTGCATGAGCACCATGATCGCGAGGAACGCCACCGAGTAGAGCGAGCCGCGCACCATGGCCCAGGTCAGCTCGCCGAACGCGATCTCCATGGGCCGGACGGGCGTAGCCAGCACCGCGTCGTACAGCTTCAGGTACTTCATCTTGCCGAAGAAGTTGAAGGTCGACTCGGAGAGAGCACCACTCATCGCGGACGCGGCGAGCATCGAGGGCGCGACGAACTGCGCGTAGCTCACGAGACGGCCGTCTGGCAGCGGCAGGTCGCCGACGAGCTTGCCCACGCCGACGCCGATCGAGAGCAGGTAGAGCAGTGGCTCGAAGAATCCGGAGATCACGACAAGCCAGTACGCCGACCGCAGCGCGGCGATGTTCCGGGAGGTGACCGACCCGGCCCGGCTGGCCGAGGCGTCGATCCGCCCGTACTGCCGGGCGCGGCTGGCGATGATCGTCGAGACCACGATGCCCCTAACCGATCAGCCTGCGCCGGAACGACAGCCGCGCCAACCAGAACCCGCCGACCACCCACAGCGCCAGATAGCCGAGGTGGCCGACGATCGGGTAGATGTCGCCGGTGCCGAACGTGGCCGACCGGCAGACCTCGACCGCGTGCCAGAGCGGCGAGACGTACGCGAGCGGCCGGAGCCCGACCGGTAACGACTCGACCGGGAAGAACACCCCGGCGAACAGCGACATCGGGATCACGACGAACCGCTGCAGCAGCGGGAAGTAGCCGTCCACCTCCAGCCGGGCGGCGTACGCGAAGATGGGCGCGGCAGTGGCGAGCCCGAGGAGCCCGGCAACCAGCGGCACGGTGATCGCCCAGGCCGAGTGCAGCGCTCCGAAGATCGCGGTGATCGCGACGAACACCGCGCTTGCCGAGACGACGCGCAGCAGGATGAACAGCAGGTCCCCGCCGACGATGTCGGCGATCCGGAGCGGGGCCGCCACCATCGCGTGGTAGGTGCGGATCCAGAGGAACTTGCTCATCACCGGCCAGCTGGACTCGCCGAAGGCGACCTGCATCGCCGTCGAGGCGATCATGCCGGGCACGATGTAGTCGAGGTAGCTGACGCCGCCGAGCCGGCCGCCGGCGTCGACGAACGACCCGACGCTGAGCCCGAAGCCGATGACGAACAGGATCGGCAGCACGAACGAGGACAGCACGGAGCCGCGCCAGGTGCGCCGATAGCCCTCGAGGTTGAACTCGAGGACCGCGAGCGTGGGATGCGCCATCGTCAGTCCACCAGCGTCCGGCCGGTCAGGTGGAGAAACACATCCTCCAGGGTGCTGCGGCGGACGAGCACTCCGGCCGGGACGAGCCCGCGCCGGTGCACCTCGGCGGCGGCGGCATCGCCGTCGTCGGCGTAGAGCAGGATGCGGTCGGGCAGCACCTCGACCCGCTCCCCCAGGCAGTCGAGCTTGCCGGCAACCGCGTCGAGGGCCTCGTCCGGGAAGCGCAGCTCCACGACCTCGCGGCTGGAGTGCTCCTCGATCAACGCGCGCGGGGAGCCTTCGGCGACGATCTTCCCGTCGTCCATCACGACCAGCCGGTCGCACAGCTGCTCGGCCTCGTCCATGTAGTGCGTGGTCAGCACGAGCGTCACGCCCTGCTGCTTGAGCCGGAACAGCCGCTCCCAGACCAGGTGCCGGGCCTGCGGGTCGAGGCCCGTGGTGGGCTCGTCGAGGAGCACGATCTCGGGCTCGTTAACCAGTGCCCGAGCGATCGTCAGCCGGCGTTTCATGCCACCGGACAGGGGCTCCACCTTGCTCGTCGCCCGCTCCCCTAGCTGCACGAACTCCAGCAGCTCGGCGGCCCGGGCCCGGGCGGTGCGGCGGGATACGCCGAAGTAGCGCGCATATGTCGTCAGGTTCTGCCGGACGGTCAGCTCCGGGTCGAGCGAGTCCTGCTGCGGGCACACCCCGAGCCGGGCCCGGATCGCCGGGCCGTCCCGGGTCGGGTCCAGGTCGAGGATCCGCAGCGTGCCACCGGTAGGCGTGGAGACGCAGCCGATCATCCGCATGGTGGAGCTCTTGCCCGCCCCGTTGGGGCCGAGAAAGCCGAAGGCCTCCCCCTTGTGCACGTCGACGTCGATGCCGTCGACGGCGGTGAAGTCACCGAAGCGTTTCACGAGGCCACGGGCGCGGATCAAGGGTTCGTCAGGCACGGGCCGACCCTAGCTCAGGGGTACGACAGGCCGCCCCAGCTTTTCGCCTGCGACCTTCGGCCTAGGTACCCGGCCGGAACCAGGTCACCGCCGGTGGCGGGTGTCCAACCGACGCCGCCACGAGGAGACCGATACATGAGGACCGTACGCCGGACCGTCATGATTGCTGCCCTGGCCCCGGCCGGCAGCCCGGTCAGCGACGGTACTGCCGACGCCCGCCGCCCGACCTTCGTCAGCTATGGACCGACGGTGTCGAGGTCGACCGCCAACCCTTCGCCCGTCACCGGCCACGCCAGGATGGCTGACCGGACCGGCGGTCACGTACCGGCGCGGGCGGCGGCCACCAGCGCGTCGGTGGCCTCGCCGATCTGCGGATCGCTGACGTCGACGCCGGGGTCGAACCGTACCGTCCAGGTAAGTCCGTCCACACCGGACACTCGGCGGGCGGCTATCCGTACGCCGCCGCCGGGCAGCCGGTGGTGGACGGAGAAGCCGACCGAACGGGTCACCCGGGCGCGGATCTGGTGCGGTACGTCGCCCGGCTCGGCGAGCGGGTACGACACCGGCGACTGATCGGCGACCACGGCGTACCCGGCCCGCTCCTGCACCACCTCGGCCGGTACGACGGCGAGCCGCTCCCCCGACCAGGTCGCCTTGTGGATGCGGTGCCAGTCGAGCCGGCCCGCGGTGTCCGGCAGGAAGAGGCCCCGGTTGGTCACCACCACAGCGCCGCCGTCGGTCGGGGCCCAGGCCAGGATCCGCTCGTCCGGCTCCAGGGCCGGACGCCGCCCGGCAGGCAGCTTCGGCCGGCGGCGGAACAACCCCATCACAGCCCACCCAGGGCTTGTTCGCGCAGCGCGCGTGCGTGCTGTTCGAGTGAGAACAGCTCACCCGCGAGGGCGAGGTACTCGTCCTTGTTCGTCACCGGGTTCACCCGCTGCACCTTCGACTTCAACTCCCGGATCCGGGCCCGTACGGCGGCCAACTGCAGCCGAGCCAGCTGGATGAGGACGTAGCGCGGGTCGGGTTCCCCGTCGATCCGCAGCTGCTCCACCGCCAGCTCGCCGACCAGTGCCTTGGCCGCGAGATCGGTGCACGCGTCCCGGACCGCCTCGATCCATCCGGCCCCGGCCGTCGCCGCCGAGGCCCCACCCGCCTCGGCGACTCCGGCCCGGACCGCCGCGTGCACCGGGTCGCCGTAGAGCTCCGGACCGAGCGAGTCGAACATGGGACCGGCGAGGACCGGTACCTGCACCGCGAGCTTGAGCACCTCGCGCTCGACGATCCGCTGTGGACTGTCCACATCGGACGATATGCGGACCGGTGCGGCCGCCGGCCCCACGCTGCCGCGGGCCGGGGTCGCCACCGCGCGGGTGACCTGCTCGATCTCCATGCCGAGATCGCCAGCGAGCTTCCGGGCGTACTCCGGACGCAGTGCCCGGTCTTTGATCTTCGCCACGAGCGGCGCGGTGGCGCGCAGCGCGGCGACCCGGCCCTCGGCCGTGTCGAGGTCGTAGCGGCCGAGCGCGGACCGCAGCGCGAACGCGATCAACGGCTCGCGCCGGGCGACGAGGTCCCGCACGGCCGCGTCGCCCTTGGCCAGGCGCAGCTCGCACGGGTCCATGTTGTCCGGGCTGACCGCGATGTAGGTCTGCGCGACGAACCGCTGGTCGTCCTCGAACGCGCGCAGCGCCGCCTTCTGCCCGGCCGCGTCCCCGTCGAAGGTGAAGATGATCTCGCCGGCGAACGTGTCGGTGTCCATCAGCAGCCGGCGCAGCACGCCGATGTGGTCGGCACCGAACGCCGTACCGCAGGTGGCCACCGCCGTCGGCACGCCCGCGAGGTGGCACGACATCACGTCGGTGTAGCCCTCGACGACGACCGCCCGTCCCTGCCGGGCGATCTCCCGCTTCGCGCGCTCGATCCCGTAGAGCACGTGGGACTTCTTGTACAGGACGGTCTCCGGGGTGTTGAGGTACTTCGGTCCGTCGTCGTCCTCGAACAGCTTGCGGGCGCCGAAGCCGATCACGTCGCCGGGGAGATCCCGGATCGGCCACAGCAACCGGCGCCGGAACCGGTCGATGAGTCCACCGCTGCGGGCCTCCCGGGCCAGCCCGGCGCTCACCAGCTCGGTGCCGGTGAACCCGCGCTGGCGCAGGTGCTTGGTCAGCGCATCCCAGCTGTCCGGGGCGAACCCGCAGCCGAAGTCGACCGCCGCGCTGCGGTCGAAGCCGCGCTCGGCGAGGAACTCGCGCGCGGCCCGGGCGCCGGGCGTACCGAGCTGCTCGGCGTAGAACTCGGCGGCCGCCGCGTGCGCCGCGACCAGCCGCTGCTTCACGCCCTGCTGGGGGCGGACCGGCGCCGGCCCGGCCTCCTGGTAGCGCAGCGTGATCCCGGCCCGGCCGGCCAGCCGCTCCACCGACTCGACGAACGAGAGATGCTCCACGTCCATCACGAAGGTGATCGCGTCGCCGCCCTTGCCGCAGCCGTGACAGAAGAACACGTTGCGCGCGGGCGCGACGGTGAACGAGGGCGTCTTCTCGTCGTGGAACGGGCAGAGGCCCTTGACGTTGCCACCGCCGGCCGGCTTCAACGTGACCCGCTCCGAGATCACGTCGACGATCGAGGTGCGCTCGCGGACGAGCGCGATGTCCTCGTCGCGGATACGGCCGGCCATGCCTACATCCTGCCTCCTACCTGGCGGCGCGAGAACGCGCCCGCCCGGAACGTGTTTCGCTCCCGCATGCCCGGCAATGTGCCCCTTTGCGGGGCCGCGTCGCCGGCGTCGCGACCGCGGTCCAAGGCTACGGCCGGTAGATCGTGATCCCGTCGCGCACCGTGCCGCGGCACACCGGCCACCGGCCGCCCGGCACCAGTTCGGGCAGCCGGTGGTCGCTGTCGACCTGCCAGATGGCGAACGTCGCCGGCGCGCCAGCGACCAGCTCACCGACCCCGTCCCGACCGGCGGCCCGCCACCCGGCCACGGTGTGCGCGGCGAACGCCGCATCGGCACTCAACCGGTACGCCGGATTGTGATGGTGTACGGCGGCGGCGATCGTGCCCCACGGGTCGATCGGCGTGACGGGCGTATCCGAGCCGAAGACGAGCGGTACGCCGAGTGCCGCCAGTGCGCCGAACGGGTTCATCGTCGCCGCCCGGTCACGGCCGAGGCGCTGCACGTACATGCCGTCCGGTCCGCCCCACGCGGCGTCGAACGCGGGCTGGACGGACGCATAGACGCCGAGCGCGGCGACCCGGGCCACCATCGGCGGGTCGGTCATCTCCAGGTGCTCGATGCGGTGCCGGCCGGCGCGCAGCACCGCGTGCCCCACCTGCTCGGCGGCCGCCTCGAAGCCGGCGAGCACCGCCTCGACGGCGCCGTCGCCGATGGCGTGGAAGCCGGCCTGCAGGCCGGCTTGGGCGCAGGCGACCACATGGTCGCGGATCTGTGCCGCGCTGAGGTACCCCGACCCGCGGGTGTCCAGGTCGGCGTAGACGCGCCGCAGGCACGCGGTGTGCGAGCCGATCGTCCCGTCGACGAAGATGTCGCCGGCCGCACCGAGCGCGCCCAACTCGCGCGCCCGGGCCGTACCGCCCAGCTCGCCCCAGTACCCCACGATCTGTGGGCCGGGCTCGGTCCGGCCCAGCTCGATCGCGTCGCGCAGGTCGTCGGCGCTGGACAGCTCCGGACCCGCCAGCTCGTGCAGCAACGCGATCCCGTGGGCGGCGGCCCGGGCGCGCACCGTACGCTGAGCCGCCCGGCGTTGATCCGGGGTGATCATGCCGTACGCGGCGGTCCGCACCGCGTCGTGCCAGGGCGCTCTCGGCATCGATGGCCGCCACGTCCTCGGGGTCGCCGTGCGGCAGGATGAGCTCGACCCCCTGCGTCTGCGGCGGATGCAGCGTCCAGGCGTCGCGCCACAGGCTGCCGGCC
>JAEHDK010000621.1 GCA_016880465.1 Micromonosporaceae bacterium | reverse complement strand
CCTGCTCAGCGATGCCGACCGCGGGGACCCGGAGCGGGCACACCGGTTCATCAACGAACACGGCGCCACGTTCGGCATCCTCACTGCGGCGCTGCTGCCGGTCCTCGATCCCGCCGCGACTCCGGGCTGGTCGACCGTCCTGGCCGGCGGCGAGGTGATGCCGCCGAGCGAGGTCGCCCGCTGGTCGGTCGACGGCCGGCGGTTCGTCAACGTGTACGGTCCGACCGAGACCACGGTGTGCGTCACGTGCGTCGAGGTGTCCGGCGAATGGACCGAGCCGGTACCGATCGGCGCCCCGTTCCCCAACCACCACGCCTACGTCGTGGACGCCGACCTGCGTCAGGTCCCGGTCGGCGAGCGCGGCGAACTGCTCATCGGCGGGGTCGGCGTCGCGCGGGGGTACCTGGGCCGGCCGGAGATCACCGCCGAGCGGTTCGGCGACGACCCGTTCGTCCCGGGCGGCCGGGTGTACCGGACCGGAGACCTCGCGAGCTGGCGGAGCGACGGCACGCTGGCCTTCCACGGGCGGATGGACCGGCAGATCAAGATCCGCGGGCAGCGGCTCGAGATCGGCGAGGTCGAGGAGACGCTGCGCACCCATCCCGCCGTCCGTCAGGCCACTGTGGACGTTCTCGACGGACCGCGCGGCAAGGAGCTGGTCGCGTTCGTGGCGCCGGTCGACGCGCCCGAGGCGGAGGCACTGCGCGCGCACTGTGCCGACCGGCTGCCTCCGTACATGGTGCCCGCGCGGGTCCTGCACCTCGCCACCCTGCCGATCAACCCGGCCGGGAAGCTGGACATGGCGGCCCTGCACGCGCTCGCCGCTTCCGCGGACGACACAGCGGACCAACGGGCGGACGAGGCCGGGATGGCCGCGCCCGACGCCGTGGCCGCCGCGGTCCGGCGCGCCTGGTCGGCGATCCTCGGTACCACGTCGGCCGGGCCCGACGACGACTTCTTCGGCCACGGTGGGCACTCGATCGCCGCGATGCGGCTCGCGGTCCGTCTCCGTGGCGACCTCGATCGGGCCGTCGCGGTCGAGGACGTGTTCGCCGGCCGTACGCTCGCCGGCCTCACCGAACGGGTCGCGACCGCGCCGCCGACGGATGCCGAACTCACCCGGGGCGGGCCGCCGCGGCTGTCGCCCGCTCAGCGCCGGCTGTGGTTCCTCGACCGGTTGGCGCCGGGCAGCACCGCGTACAACGTGCCGCTCGCCGAGCGGCTCCGAGGTCCCCTCGATGTCGACGCGCTCCGTGCGGCGCTCCGGGCCGTCGCGACCCGCCACGACGTTCTCCGCTGGCGGATCCCGCACGAACGCGGCGAGCCGTACGCCGTGGTCGACCCGGTCTCCGACGTACCGCTCGCCGTGGTGGATGTCGCGCAGGCCGAGCTGGGTGGCGCGTTGGCCGCGTTCGCGCGCGAGCCGTTCAGCCTGTCGGCCGGACCGCTGTGGCGGGCACGGCTCTACCGGCTCGGTGTCCAGGAGCAGGTGCTCGCGATGAGCCTGCATCATGCGGTGTTCGACGGGTGGTCGCAGGCGCCGCTGTACCGGGATCTCGCGGCGGCGTACGGGCGAGCACTGTCCAACGTGGACAAACAGGCCGCGCCCGGCGGCGATGCCGGGGACGAACCAGCCCGTTACGCCGACTACGTCGCCTGGCGGGCCGAGCGGGACCGCCGGCGGGGCGAGGCGGATCTCGGCTGGTGGCGGGAGCACCTGGCCGGTGCGCCGCACACTCTCGACCTACCCCGCGACCGGCCGCGCCCGGCGGTGCAGACGTACGCCGGTGCCGAGGCGCACACCGCGCTCGACGCCGAGACGACCGCCCGGGTCCGCGACCTCGCCGGCAAGCTGGGCGCGACTCCTGCGATGACGCTGGGCGCGGCGTTCGGGTACCTCCTGGGCCGGCTGACCGGCGCCACGGAGGTGGTCTTCGGTACCCCTACCGCCGACCGCCGGCACACCGCCTTCGCCGATCTCGTCGGCTTCTTCATCGAAGTGGTCCCCATCCGCCTGCCCGCGGACCCGGAGGCCACGTTCGCTGACCAGGTCCGGGCCTGCCGCGACGAGATGCTGGACGCGCTCGCCCATCCGGCCGCGCCGCTGGAGCGCGTGGTCGATGCGCTCCGCGTCCCGCGCGCGCCGTCGCGGGCGCCGCTCGTACAGGTGCTGTTCAACGCGTACAACTTCCCGGAACCGCGCCTCGCGTTGCCGGGGGTGGCCGCGGAACCGGTACCGGTGGCCATGCCGGGCTCTCCGTTCGACCTGACCGCGTACCTCGTCGAGCGGGACGGCCGGTTCGCGATCGACGCGCTCTACAACCCGGACCTGTACGACGCGGCCCGGGTCGAGGAACTCCTCGCCGCGTACCTGGCTCTGGTCGAGCAGGTGAGCGCCGCGCCGTTCATACCGATGGGCCAAGCGCGGCTGCCGATCTCGACCGGCCGCAGTGGACAGTCGTGGCCGGCCGGGGAGGCGGACCAGGCGGCTGTGCCGGTGCGGCAACCACCGGTGGGCGACCTACGGCTAGGCCACACCGAGCAGCTCGTGGCGGACGTATGGCGGGCGGTGCTCGGCGTCGACACCGTCGGCCGGACCGAAAACTTCTTCGAGATCGGGGGCACCTCGGTCGCGCTCGTCGCGGTCCAGATGCGCCTGACCGAGGCGCTACGGCGACCGGTGTCGGTCGTGGACGTGTTCCGCTTCCCGACCGTCCGGGCGCTTGCCGGTTACCTCGACGGCGCCACGGACGACACCGCGGTCACCCGGGCGGCCCAACGGGCCGCGTTGCGCAGGGAACGGCGGGGCGCGGCGCGCCGCGACTAGCTGGGTCAGTCCAGCAGGTCCCGCGCGATGGCCGGGGCCAGCAGATCCAGCTGCTCGTGCAGGAAGAAGTGCCCACCGGGCAGGGGACGCAGCTCGAAGCCACCCGTCGTGTGCCGGGCCCACGCGGCCAGCGCGGTCACCGGTGCCACCGGGTCGGTCTCCCCGGCGTACGCGATGATGGGTACCGGCAAGGGTTCCTCCTCGACGTACCGGTACCGGCTGATCCAGGTGAAGTCCGTCCGCAGAACCGCGAGGGCCAGCTCCCGCAGCTCCGGCTCCTCGAACACGTCGGGTGGGACCCCGCCCATCGAGACGATCCGCCCGATGAGCGTGGCGTCGTCGGCGTCCGCGAGCTTGCTCAGTGGCTCCACCCGGTCCGGTGCCCGGCTGCCGGCGACGTACATGGTGCGCGGCAGCGCGGCTCCCCGCCGGCGCAGCTCGCGGACGACCTCGAAGCCGAGCCGCCCGCCCATGCTGTGCCCGTAGATGGCGTACGGCCGGTCCGCGCGGGCGAGGATCGCATCGGTCACGCCCGCGACGTCGAAGCCACCCGATTCCGTGATGCGGCCCTCGCGACCCGGCAGCTGGATGGCGTGGACGCCGACCGTCGCGGGGAACGCGCTGGCCCACGCCCGGTACGCGCTCGCGCCACCGCCGGCATAGGGCAGGCAGAACAGCAGGACCTGCGCGGCCGGTGTCGCTTCGGTGACAAACCAGCGGTCGACGGCTCCGGTGGAGGTTTGCACACCGTTGTATACCTCACGTCCGCCGGTGGGCGCCGGGTGGGTCCAGGGTCAACTCCTGCGCCGGGGTCTCGGTACCAGCGCCGGCGTGCACCTGCTGCCGGCCGAAGGGCACCCGTCCCTGGTCCTGGGCGCGCTCGACGACATTCTGGACGACCTGGTCCGCGCGGCCACCTGAAGCTACATCGGCGCCGACCTTTGCCTCATCTCGGACACTCGGCTACCGGCTGCCGGACTTCCATGGCAGAATCTCGATCGGCCAGGAAGATGCAGGTGGAAATGGGACTGCTGGCTGGTCGCGCGAGGCCGCCAAACAAGTGTCGCATGTGGACTGTCAGCGGCGGCCGTGTTGACTTTGGACCGCAGGCGTGGCTCACCAGGGAGGCGGCTCTGTTCCGTACCATGCTCAAGTCCAAGATCCACCGTGCGAAGGTGACGCAGGCGGACCTGAACTACGTCGGCTCGCTAACTCTTGACGCGTCGCTGATGGAGTCTGCGGACCTGCTGCCCGGCGAGTTGGTGCACGTCCTCGACGTAACCAACGGCGCCCGGCTCGAGACGTACGTCATCGAGGGCGAGCGCGGCAGCGGAGTCGTGTGCATCAACGGCGCCGCAGCGCGCCTGATACAGCCGGGTGATTTGGTGATCATCGTCGCTTATGGGGCGCTCAGTGAGGACGAGGCTCGCGACTGCAAGCCGCGGGTCGTGTTCCTCGACGAGGCCAACCGGATCACGTCGGTCCACAATGATCCTGGCCTCTGACCACTCATGACCGCACGGCACGTCGCGGTCGTGGGCCGCGGCTCGCTGGGCCCGGCCGGTCTGCTCCTCGCTCGCCGCCCTCGCTCCTTCAGCGGCCGTACCCAGCCGTTCGCGGACGAGATCGAGGTGGTCGCACGGCTTCCGGTGCAGGTTTCCGCAGTTCTCGCCCCGCGCCTGCGGGCGGTTGCCGGGGTACAGGATCCGGCGGTACCTCCACCACCGAGGAGGGGCGCGCCGTGCGACCTCACGATGCCGACTCGTCAGCGGTAGATCGTCACGAAGTCGGTCGAGCGTATTACCCCACGGCCAGTCGTCGTGGCAATCGCCATTCCAGTCCCTCCAGGGCCGGTTGGCCACCGTACCCAGTGTGGTCCCGCCGAGGCCCCGACCGTCCCCATGACCGGCGGATGCCATCGTAGTAGAAGTACGGCGTGTAGTAGCTTTCCGTACCCGTACAACGGAGCTCGGTGAAGTGACTGATGTACGCGGCCTGCACCGGCGTGCACGACGCCTCGCCGCAGGTCGCGCCGACCCGCGTGCCGCTGTTCTATCTGCCGCTGGCTAGGTAGCCGACCCCCTCGTGGAGCCGCGACCGGCGCCGCCCCGCCGCCGGCCGGGCCGGGCCACGCTCGACTGGTTGATCGGGCCTCGGCGTGACACCCGTGACGATGCCCTCGGCCATGCCGTAGAGCAGCGGTAGCGCACCGGCCACGACGCCACCGGTCCGGTTGACGTGCTCGAGGCCGGGCTCGATCGCCTCGGCATGCCCTTTGATGGCGCGCACGAGCTCCGAGCACTCCTCGAGGTTGGTGGCGATCCTGGTGAGCTGGCGACCGACGATGAACAGGTAGAGCGCGAGCCCGGCGATCAGCGCGACGATGACGATGACCGACAGCAGAACCATCATGGCGTCACGACCTCACCTTGTCGAGAACACGGCCCAGGAACAGGTGGTGCTTGAGGCCCTCGGCGAGAACGGCGTCGACCCGCTTGGCGGTCTCCTCGATCAGGGCGGTGTCGGTGGTGTTGGCCGCGGCGGCCCGCAGGGTGTCGCGCACCATGACCACGCGCTTGTCGATCCGGCGCACGAGCAGGACCAGGATGGTGAGCAGCGCGGCGACCGCGACGACGACGGCAGCGCCGCCGATGATCGCGCCCCACCACAGGTCGATCTGCGTCGGCGTCAGCGAGAACTCGGAATCGCTCGGCATGGTCAGCCTCCTAGCCGGGTACGTCCGCGGCTGAGTCCCGCCACGATGACCTCGGCGTGGTCGATCGTCGTCCTCAGCCCCTTCAAGGCGGCGGTGTTGTGCACCGACTCGGTGAGGGAGTCGTTGATCATCTTTGCTTCCTTGCCGATCGACGCCGCGAGGACCAGGATCGGTACGACCAGGGCGACGACCACCAGCACGACGATGATGGCGATGGTGTAGCCCACGACCCAGCCCGTGATGCCCTCATCGGCGGCGGCCGCGAATGCGCTCATGTCTTCACCCTGTCTTGGCGGTTGGCGGGACCTCGCGGATGGTGTTGTCCTTGAGGAACTGCACCAGAGACTTGCTGGGATTGGCGATGCGGTGCTTCACCAGCACGTGCTTGGCGACCTCGCCCATCAGTTCGTCCTCGGTCGGCGCGGTGAAATGGGTCTTGCAGACCGGACTGCCGCAGCGGAACTCGTGCATCGTCGGCTCCTCCCGGCTCAAACCGATTCGCAGAAGTCGCGCACGGGCTTGAGGTTGGCGTTGACCGACGGTACGACCTCCGGCACCGTCCGGGTCTGGTGGGCGACGACCTGGACGCCCACGATCACGGTGCCGAGGGTCTGCCGGATGGCCTTGAGATGGAAGATGACCCGCAGCAGACCCAGTG
>JAEHDK010000620.1 GCA_016880465.1 Micromonosporaceae bacterium | reverse complement strand
TCGGCGTGCCCCGGGCAGTCGACGTGTGCGTAGTGCCGCTTGTCGGTCTGGTACTCGACGTGCGCGATCGCAATCGTGATGCCCCGAGCCTTCTCCTCCGGCGCCTTGTCGATCTCGTCGAACGGCGTATACGGGTTCAGGTTGGGCATCTTGTCGTGCAGGACCTTGGTGATTGCCGCGGTCAGCGTCGTCTTACCGTGGTCAATGTGACCGATGGTGCCGATGTTGACGTGCGGCTTAGTCCGCTCGAACTTCGCCTTCGCCACTGGTGTCCTCCTGTGGACTTCTTGGTTCGTACGCCCGCCGCCGCTGCGGCCGAGCCCTGCAGGTGTTAGTTCTACTCGCCCGTCGCCTTGGCCGAGTCAACCTTGCTCGGCAGACCGGACCCGTTCGCCTCGCTCACTCTCCGGTCGCCTTCGCGATGATTTCCTTCGCCACGTTCTGTGGTACCTCGGCGTACGAGTCGAACTGCATGGTGTAGCTCGCCCGGCCCTGGGTCTTCGACCGCAGGTCGCCGACGTAGCCGAACATTTCCGACAGTGGTACCCGGGCCCGGACGACCCGGCTACCGCCGCGTTCGCCCATCTCCTGGATCACACCCCGCCGGGAGTTAAGGTCCCCGATGACATCACCCATGTTCTCCTCCGGGGTGGTGACCTCGACGGACATCATCGGCTCGAGCAGCGCGGGGTCGGCCCGCCGGGCCGCCTCCTTCAGCGCCATCGAACCAGCGATCTTGAATGCCATCTCGGACGAGTCGACCTCGTGGAACTGGCCGTCCAGCAAGGTCAACTTCAGACCCACGAGGGGGTACCCGGCGAGCACGCCGTACTGCATGGCGTCCTGCGCGCCGGCGTCCACCGAGGGGATGAACTCCTTCGGGATACGGCCACCGGTCACCGAGTTCTCGAACTCGTACGTCGCCACGCCGTCCAGCGGCAACGGCTCCACCGAGATGATGACCCGGGCGTACTGGCCCGACCCACCGGTCTGCTTCTTGTGGGTGTGCTCGACCTTCTCCACCTTGCGGCGGATCGTCTCGCGGTACGCCACCTGCGGCTTGCCGATGTTGGCCTCGACCCTGAACTCCCGCTTCATGCGGTCGACGAGGATCTCCAGGTGCAGCTCGCCCATGCCCGAGATGACCGTCTGACCGGTCTCCTCGTCATTGCGTACCCGGAAGGTCGGGTCCTCTTCCGCGAGCTTCTGGATCGCGGTGGAGAGCTTCTCCTGGTCGGCCTTGCTCTTCGGCTCGATCGCGACCGAGATGACCGGCTCCGGGAAGCTCATCGACTCCAGGATCACCGGGTGCGTCGGGTCGCAGAGCGTGTCGCCGGTCGTGGTCTGCTTCAGGCCCTGCACCGCGACGATGTCGCCGGCCTGGGCGAACGGCCGCTCCTCCCGCTTGTTGGCGTGCATCTGGAAGATCTTCCCGATGCGCTCCTTGCGGTCCTTCGTGGAGTTGATCGCCTGCGAGCCGGCCGCGACCTTGCCCGAGTACACCCGGACATAGGTCAGCTTGCCGAGGTGCGGGTCAGTCTGAATCTTGAACGCCAGACCCGCGAACGGCTCGGCCACCGACGGCTTGCGCTCGACCGGGGTCTCGCCGTCCATCGCCGTACCCTCGGTCGGCGGCAGGTCCAGCGGCGACGGCAGGTAGTCGACCACGGCGTCGATCATGGGCTGGACGCCCTTGTTCTTGAACGCGGAGCCGCACAGCACCGGGTTGAGCTTGCCGGCGATCGTGGCCCGGCGGATGCCGGCCTTGATCTCGGCGACCGTCAGCTCCTCGCCCTCCAGATACTTCTCGAGCACCGCGTCGTCCGCCTCGGACAGGGTTTCCAGCAGCTTCTCGCGGTACGTGGCGGCCTGCTCGACGAGGTCCGCGGGGATCTCCTCGACCGCGTAGTCCTCGCCCTTCTGGGTCTCACCGCGCCAGGTGAGCGCGCGCATGCCGATCAGGTCGACCACGCCGATGAAGCTCGCCTCGTTGCCGATCGGGGTCTGCAGGACCAGCGGGGTGGCGCCGAGCCGGTCGACCATCATGTCGACGCAGCGGTAGAAGTCCGCGCCGGTGCGGTCCAGCTTGTTGACGAAGCACATCCGCGGTACGTGGTACTTGTCCGCCTGCCGCCAGACGGTCTCGGTCTGCGGCTCCACGCCGGCCACGCCGTCGTACACGGCGACCGCACCATCCAGAACGCGCAGGTTGCGTTCCACCTCAACGGTGAAGTCGACGTGCCCCGGCGTGTCGATGATGTTGATGTGGTGACCCTTCCACTCGACCTTGGTCGCAGCGGAAGTGATCGTGATACCGCGCTCCTGCTCCTGCTCCATCCAGTCCATCACGGCGGCGCCCTCGTGGACCTCACCGATCTTGTACGTGATGCCGGTGTAGAACAGGATCCGCTCGGTCGTCGTCGTCTTGCCGGCATCGATGTGCGCCATGATGCCGATGTTGCGGAGCTTGGCGAGGGCGGCGTCTGCGGCTGCCACGGTAATCCCTACTTCGTCTCGTCGGTCGCTGGCGACAGTCACCAGCGATAGTGCGCGAAGGCCTTGTTGGACTCGGCCATCTTGTGCGTGTCCTCGCGCCGTTTCACGGCGGCGCCGAGGCCGTTGCTCGCGTCGAGCAGCTCGTTCTGGAGCCGCTCGATCATGGTCTTCTCACGCCGGGCCCGGGAGTACTGGACGAGCCAGCGCAGGCCCAGGGTGGTCGCCCGCGGCGGGCGGACCTCGACCGGAACCTGGTACGTCGCGCCACCAACGCGGCGGCTGCGGACCTCCAGGGTCGGCTTGACGTTGTCCATGGCGCGTTTGAGCGTGACCACCGGGTCCGTGCTGGACTTCTCCCGGCAGCCCTCCAGCGCGCCGTAGACGACACGCTCGGCCAGTTGCCGCTTGCCGCGCAGCAGGATCTTGTTGATCAGCTGGGTGACGAGCAGCGAGTTGTAGACCGGATCCGGCGTCAACGGCCGGCGCGTCGCGGGGCCCTTACGCGGCATGTCAGCTCTTCTCCTTCTTCGCGCCGTAACGGCTGCGCGCCTGCTTTCGGTTGCGGACGCCCTGGGTGTCCAGCGAGCCACGAATGATCTTGTAGCGCACGCCGGGGAGATCCTTCACCCGGCCGCCCCGGACCAGGACGATCGAGTGCTCCTGGAGGTTGTGGCCCACCCCAGGGATGTACGCGGTGACCTCGAAGCCACTCATCAGCCGGACCCGGGCCACCTTGCGCAGCGCCGAGTTCGGCTTCTTGGGCGTGGTGGTGTAGACGCGCGTGCAGACGCCCCGCCGCTGCGGGCAACCCTTCAGAGCGGGCGTCTTACTCTTGCTGACCTTCGCCTGGCGGCCCTTTCGGACCAGCTGCTGGATCGTAGGCACCGGGTTCCTGTCTCCCTGTCCGTCTGCATCTTCCGACCCCCGCGGTCGGGCGTGTCGAACGCCTCCACGGGGCGGCGCTTCCTCGCGGAAGAGCCGGGTTGTCTCGCACCCCCGTGGCTGGGCCGGCATCCCCGGCCTTGAGGCGCACGCGAGGAGCCCGGGCGCGCCCGGGCACGAGGAGAAAGCCTACCCACCGTGAGGGCACAGGTCAAAATGGGGGTTCGACCCAGTTGACCGGCACACCCGCGGTGGAACACTCCGACACCTAGCTTACCCGGTTTCCTGCGGTGCCTGCCGCCTGGTTATGGCCGGGCAATCCGGGCATCCGGGCCCGCCGCGGCACAGCTGCGCTACACCAGCAGCAGAGCGACCATAGTAATCAAAATCAGGCCAATACCGCTCGCGCCACAGACGATTCCAGCGAGTGCCATGCCGCGACCGCCCGCCGCCGTACGCCGCTGCTGCCGGCGACCCACGATCCCCAGACCCATCGCGGCGGCGCCCAGCGCCGTGCCCAGCACCGCGAACGCGCCGCCCACCAGGGCGCCGACCCCCTGCTGGGCGCCGAGCCAGCCGAAGCAGCCGACCAGGCAGGTCACCAGCAGCGACGCGATGCCGGCCACGAGCGAGCCGATGGCGGTGCCGGAGGTCGGCCGCGGGACGCTCAGGTACGCCAGCGCGAACGGAGTACCCGGAATCGGCTCCACCCGGGCCGCCGGCAAGACGGACCCCCCGGCCGGCGGCGGTACGGAGGGCAGCTGGCGATGCACCGGCGGGTACGCCATGGCGCCCTGGGTCGGTCGACCGGGCTCCGGCGGGGGCCACGGGTACGACCCCGCCGGCCGGTCACTCACGACCAGGCCGTTCGTCCGCGACTGCGGGCCCGCTCCGCTCGCTCCTCGCGCTCACCCTGACGCCTTTCGTTGGCTGAGGTTTCGCCAGCTTCTCATCAGTCCACCGTCGGCGCGAAGTCCTGGCCGTTGGTGGCGCTCGTCAGATCGAGGATGCCGACGATCAGCGCGGTGACGGCCGCCGCCGCGGCCAGGATGAGGCCCGCCCACGCCAGCGAGGTACCGGCGCGCAGCCGGTCGGTGCCGATCAGGTACCCGCGTGCGGCCCGGAGCTCGGGCCGGACCTCCCGGGCGAGGAGCAGCGCGATCGTGGCCGGCACGACGCCGCCGATGAGCGGACCGGTCAACAGCGCGACGATGCCCAACGCGAGCACGGCCGTGGCCTTGGTGTCCCGTACCGCGTCCGGGTCGAGCGGGTGGCGCGCCGCGGCCTCCGTCATGCCTTTCATCATCCCCGACGACGCGGGGCGCCCGCGGCCTGGTGGCCACGGGCGCCCCGAATGCCGTACGGCTAGCGGTACGACCCGAAGTCGAAGTCGTCCAACGGCACCGCGGAACCGCTGGCCGGCCCGAACCCGTAGTCGGTCTCGGCGTACCCGGTCATCGAGTACACCTTGGCCTTCGCCTCCTCGGTCGGCTCGACCCGGATGTTGCGGTACTTGGCGATGCCGGTACCGGCCGGGATGAGCTTGCCGATGATGACGTTCTCCTTGAGGCCGATCAGCGAGTCGCTGCGGGCGTGGATCGCCGCGTCCGTGAGTACCCGCGTCGTCTCCTGGAAGGAGGCGGCGGACAGCCACGAGTCGGTGGCGAGCGACGCCTTGGTGATGCCCATCAGGACCGGCCGCCCCGAGGCGGGCTCGGCGCCCTCCGCCACGATCCGCCGGTTCTCCGCCTCGAACTGAGCGCGGTCGACCAGCAGGCCGGGCAGGAACTCGGTCGCCCCCGAGTCGATGATCGTCACCCGCTTGAGCATCTGCCGGATGATGATCTCGATGTGCTTGTCGTGGATGAGTACGCCCTGCGAGCGGTAGACGTCCTGGACCTCCTGGGTCAGGTGCACCTGGACCGCCCGCGGGCCGAGCACCCGCAGCAGCTCGTGCGGGTCGATCGTGCCCTCGGTGAGCTTCTCGCCGACATCGACGTGGTCCCCGTCGTGGATCCGCAGGCGGACCCGCTTGGAGATCTTGTCGTGGACGATCTCGTCGCTGCCGTCGTCCGGCACAATGATGATCTTCCGTGACCGGTCGCTGTCCTCGATCCGGATGCGGCCGGCGGTCTCCGCGATGGGCGCCTTGCCCTTGGGCACCCGCGCCTCGAAGATCTCCTGCACCCGGGGCAGACCCTGGGTGATGTCCTCGCCGGCGACACCGCCGGTGTGGAACGTACGCATGGTCAGCTGGGTACCCGGCTCACCGATCGACTGCGCGGCGATGATGCCTACGGCCTCGCCGACATCCACGATCTTGCCGGTCGGCAGCGAACGACCGTAGCAGGCCGCGCAGACGCCCAGCTTCGACTCGCAGGTGAGCACGCTGCGGACGCGGACCGTCTCCACGTTCGCGGCCACCAGCTTGTCGACCGAGATCGAGTTGAGGTCGGCGCCCCGCTCGACGATCACGTTGCCCTTGGCGTCGGTGATGTCGTCGGCGAGCGTACGCGCGTGCACGCTCGTCTCCGCGTGCTCGTGCACCCCGAGCTGGCCGGTCGCCGGCTCCCCGCCCGCGCCGTCCGGCGCGGCGAGCACCTCGGCCACGGTCATCGGGATCGCCCGGTCGGTACCGCAGTCCTCCTCGCGGATGATCACGTCCTGCGACACGTCCACCAACCGCCGGGTGAGGTACCCGGAGTCGGCCGTACGCAGCGCCGTGTCCGCGAGACCCTTGCGGGCGCCGTGCGTGGAGATGAAGTACTCCAGCACGGACAGGCCCTCGCGGAACGAGGACTTGATCGGCCGCGGGATGATCTCACCCTTCGGGTTGGCCACCAGACCGCGGATCGCGGAGATCTGGCGGAGCTGGAGCAGGTTGCCCCGGGCACCCGAGTGGATCATCATCCACAGCGGGTTCTCCAGCGGCAGCGCCGTCTCCATCTCCTTGGAGACCTCGTTGGTCGCCTTGGTCCAGATCTCGATCAGCTCGCCGCGCCGCTCCTCCGCCGTCATCAGACCGCGCTGGTACTGCTTGTCGATCCGCTCGGCTTCCTTCTCGTACCGCTCGAGGATGGGCCACTTGTTCGGCGGCTGTACGACGTCCTCGATGCCGATCGTCACGCCGGACCAGGTTGCCCAGTGGAACCCGGCCTCCTTTAGGGCGTCGAGCGTCGCCGCCAGCGCCACCTTCGGGTACCGCTCGGCCAGGTCGTTGACGATCGACGACAGCTGTCCCTTGCGGATCTCGTAGTTGACGAAGCGGTACCCGTCCGGGAGCGTCTCGTTGAACAGCACCCGGCCGAGCGTCGTGTCCACGACCACCGGATCGCCGGGCACCCAGCCCTCCGGTGGCTGCCAGGCGGCCTGGCCCACGCCGTTGTCGACGTCGGCGATGCCGCGCAGCCGGATCCTGACCTTGGCCTGCAGGTGCAGCTCCCGGTTGTCGTACGCCATCCGGGCCTCGGCGTCGGACGAGAACAGCCGGCCCTCGCCGAGCAGCCCGTCCCGGACATGGGTCAGGTGGTACAGCCCGATGACCATGTCCTGGGTGGGCATCGTCACCGGCTTGCCGTCGGCGGGCTTGAGGATGTTGTTCGACGACAACATGAGGATGCGTGCCTCGGCCTGCGCCTCGGACGACAGCGGCACGTGCACCGCCATCTGGTCGCCGTCGAAGTCCGCGTTGAACGCGGTGCAGACCAGCGGGTGGATCTGGATCGCCTTGCCCTCGACCAGCTGCGGCTCGAAGGCCTGGATGCCGAGGCGGTGCAGGGTCGGCGCCCGGTTCAGCAGGACCGGGTGCTCGCCGATCACCTCCTCGAGGACGTCCCAGACGACCGGCCGCTGGCGCTCTACCATCCGCTTGGCCGACTTGATGTTCTGCGCGTGGTTCAGGTCGACCAGGCGCTTCATCACGAACGGCTTGAACAGCTCCAGCGCCATCTGCTTGGGCAGGCCGCACTGGTGCAGCTTGAGCTGCGGACCGACGACGATGACCGACCGGCCGGAGTAGTCCACCCGCTTGCCGAGCAGGTTCTGCCGGAACCGGCCCTGCTTGCCCTTGAGCATGTCGGACAGCGACTTCAGCGGCCGGTTGCCCGGGCCGGTCACCGGCCGGCCGCGGCGGCCGTTGTCGAACAGTGCGTCGACGGCCTCCTGCAGCATCCGCTTCTCGTTGTTGACGATGATCTCGGGCGCGCCGAGGTCGATCAACCGCTTGAGCCGGTTGTTCCGGTTGATCACGCGGCGGTACAGGTCGTTCAGGTCGCTGGTCGCGAACCGGCCACCGTCGAGCTGGACCATCGGCCGCAGGTCCGGCGGGATCACCGGGATGCAGTCGAGGACCATGCCCATCGGCGAGTTGCGGGTGTTCAGGAACGCCGCCACGACCTTGAGCCGCTTGAGCGCCCGGATCTTCCGCTGACCCTTGCCGCTGCGAATGATCTCGCGCAGCTCGGCCGCCTCGTTGTCGAGGTCGAGGGTCTCCAGCAGCGCCTTGATCGCCTCGGCGCCCATGCCGCCGGTGAAGTACTCGCCGAACCGGTCGCGCAGCTCGCGGTAGAGCAGCTCATCGGTGACCAGCTGCTTGCGCTCCAGCTTCCGGAACGTCTCCATGACCTCGTCGAGACGGTCGATCTCCCGCTGCGCGCGGTCGCGGATCTGCCGCATCTCCCGCTCGCCGCCGTCCTTGACCTTGCGCCGGACGTCGGCCTTGGCGCCCTCGGCCTCCAGCTCGCCGAGATCCTGCTCCAGCTTCGCGGCCCGCTTCTCGATCTCGGCGTCCCGCGCGTTCTCCGCCTGCCGCTTCTCGGCCGCGATCTCGTTCTCGATCGTGGACAGGTCACGGTGTCGCGCGTCCTGGTCGACGGTCGTCACGACGTACGAGGCGAAGTAAATGATCTTCTCGAGGTCCTTCGGCGCGAGGTCGAGCAGGTAGCCCAGCCGCGACGGCACGCCCTTGAAGTACCAGATATGGGTCACCGGAGCGGCCAGCTCGATGTGGCCCATCCGCTCCCGGCGCACCTTGGACCGGGTCACCTCGACGCCGCACCGCTCACAGACGATGCCCTTGAAGCGGACCCGCTTGTACTTGCCGCAGTAGCACTCCCAGTCCCGCTGCGGCCCGAAGATCTTCTCGCAGAAGAGGCCGTCCTTCTCGGGCTTGAGAGTGCGGTAGTTGATGGTCTCCGGCTTCTTCACCTCGCCGTGCGACCACAGCCGGATGTCCTCGGCCGTGGCCAGCCCGATGCGCAGTTCGTCGAAGAAATTGACGTCGAGCACTGGTGTCTGTTTCCTTTCCCCGCTCAGATCTCGTCGACGCTACTGACGCCCTCGTTCGGGCGACGGGCCAGATCGATGCCCAGCTCCTCGGCGGCCCGGAACACCTCGTCATCGGTTTCCCGCATCTCCAGCGCCACCCCGTCGCTGGACAGCACCTCGACGTTGAGGCACAGCGACTGCAGCTCCTTGAGCAGGACCTTGAACGACTCCGGGATACCGGGTTCGGGAATGTTCTCGCCCTTGACGATGGCTTCGTAGACCTTGACCCGACCAAGCACGTCGTCCGACTTGATGGTCAGCAGCTCCTGCAGGGCGTAGGCGGCGCCGTACGCCTGCATGGCCCAGCACTCCATCTCGCCGAAGCGCTGGCCACCGAACTGCGCCTTGCCGCCCAGCGGCTGCTGGGTGATCATCGAGTACGGACCCGTGGACCGGGCGTGGATCTTGTCGTCCACGAGGTGGTTGAGCTTAAGGATGTAGATGTAACCGACCGCGATCGGCTCCGGCAGCGGCTCACCGGTACGCCCGTCGAACAGCCCGGACTTACCGCTCGCCCCGACCAGCTGGACCCCGTCCCGGTTGGGCAGGGTCGACGAGAGCAGCCCGGCGATCTCCTCCTCCTTGGCGCCGTCGAAGACCGGCGTGGCCACCTTGGTGTCCGCGGGAGCCTCGGCCGCCCCGATCGCCTTGAGTGCCTTCTTCCACGTGGTGTCGTCGCCGTCGACCTTCCAACCGGTCTTGGCCACCCACCCGAGGTGGGTCTCAAGAACCTGTCCCACGTTCATGCGTCCGGGGACACCGAGCGGGTTGAGCACGATGTCGACCGGGGTGCCGTCCTCGAGGAAGGGCATGTCCTCTT
>JAEHDK010000619.1 GCA_016880465.1 Micromonosporaceae bacterium | reverse complement strand
GTAGTTGTCGGCGTCGACACGGAACTGTTGCTTGCAGGCCGGGCAGTGCCTGCCAAAGAAGCCGTCCTCGTCGGTCGGGATGGTGACCTGCATCTCGACGATGTCGCCGGTTCGGCCGACAATCCTCGCGCCGTCGGGCATCATGAAGCCGCGATCATGCCACATGGCGTCATTCTGCTCCCGCCATCTGACGAAATGCGAAAGGAGGTCTCTCAGCGCAAAGATCACCACGACGGGCGCCGCTAGGTGCCGCCCGTCGGAGGTCTATGCACAGGTCTCGTCGAAGGCGACCCGCTCATGGAGTTGGTGGAGCGGCTTGGATCATGGCGTACTGCTGTACTTTACTGCTGTACGGGCCGTGCCGAACGGCGTTGGTCTATCAAACATGGCCCCTGGCCTGCGGTTCTGTGGGCCGCCAGGGACTCGAACCCTGAACCTACAGATTAAAAGTCTGCAGCTCTGCCATTGAGCTAGCGGCCCGATAGCCACCTAGGCTACCTGGCCGGCCGGTCAAGCCGGATCGAGGACTCGAATACCACCATAGGGGCACAATCGGCCGGTGAGCATCATCCCGCCACGGACGCGGTACCAACGATGGTTGGGTTGGCATGCCCCGGCGTTGCGGCGAGCCGTCGTCTCGGTCGTGGTCGGCACGGTGGCCGCCGTGGTACTCGTGCAGGTCGTCCCGTGGCGGTTGGCCGTGATCGGCGGGTGGGACGCCGCCGCGCTCACGTTTCTCTCCGCCACCTGGCCGATCATTCTCCGCGCGGACGGCGAACATACCCGGCAGTCCGCCACCCGGGAGGATGAGACGCGCGGCTCGGCCGCGCTACTGCTGGTCGGCGCGAGCGCGGCCAGCCTGCTGGGCGTCATCCTCGCCCTGGGCCGCGCGGGGCGCGAAGTCGGTCTGGCCCGAACGATCCTGGTCAGCCTCGCGGTGCTGACCGTCGTGCTGTCCTGGACCGTCGTCAACACCGTCTATACCCTGCGCTACGCCCACCTGCATTTCATGGCGGCGGCGAAGGGCATCGCCTTCGGCGACGCGGCCACCGAGGCGGAGCTGCCGAACTACCGCGACTTCGCGTACACCGCTTTCACGATCGGGATGACGTACCAGGTCTCGGACACGGCGGTACGGGATCCTCGCATCCGGCGCACCGTGCTCTCGCACGCCATCCTGGCGTACGTGTTCGGCGTGGTGATCGTCGCCGGGTCCGTCAACCTCATCGCCGGGCTGGTCCGCTGACGCGACCCGTTCCAGGCCCGGCAGCCGTTACGACTCCTCGACGAGCCCCAGCTGGCGCAGGATCCAGGCCATGATGAACGCCTCTTCGTGCCAGGCGTCGTACCGGCCACTGCGGCCGCCGTGGCCGGACTCCATCTCGGTACGCAGCAGGTACGAGCCGTGCGGCGCGACCGCCCGGAGCCGGGCGATCCACTTGGCCGGTTCGTGGAACAGCACCCGGGTGTCGTTGAGGTTCGTGACGGCGAGGATGGCCGGGTACGGCAGGTCGCGCACGTTCTCGTACGGAGTGTAGGACTTCATGTACTCGTACACTTCGCCCGACTCGAGGGGGTTGCCCCACTCTTCCCACTCCGTCACGGTCAGCGGGAGCGACGGGTCGAGGATCGTGTTCAGCGCGTCGACGAAGGGTACCTGCGCCACGATGCCGGTGAACGCCTCCGGCGCCAGGTTCGCGGCCGCGCCCATCAGCAGGCCACCGGCGGAGCCGCCGCGCGCGACCAGCCGGCCGGCCGAGGTCCAGCCCTCCGCGACCAGATGGCGGGCGCAGGCCACGAAGTCGGCGAAGGTGTTCTTCTTGGCGAGAAGCTTGCCCTCCTCGTACCAGCGCCGGCCGAGTTCACCGCCGCCCCGGATATGCGCCACCGCGAAGACCACCCCACGGTCCACCAACGACAGTCGTGGGATCGAGAACCAGGGGTCCATCGAGGACTCGTACGAGCCGTACCCGTAGAGCACGGCCGGTGCCGAGCCGTCGCGCGGCGTGCCGCGCCGGCAGATCAGCGAGATCGGTACGCGGGTGCCGTCGTCCGCGGTCGCCCAGTCGCGATGCTGTTCGTAGTCCTTCGGGTCGAACCCGCCAAGGACCGGTTTCTGCCTGCGCAGCACCAGCTGCCGTGTGGTCAGGTGGTAGTCGTACACCGACTCGGGCGTGTTCAGCGAGGTGTAGCGCAGCCGGAGCACGGACGTCTCGTACTCCCGGTTGTCGTCGAGACCGACCGTGTAGAGCGGTTCCGGGAAGGTGATGTCGAACTCGCTGTCGCCGGCCAGCGGGAGCACCCGCAGCCCGGTCAGCCCGTCCTTGCGCAGTGACACCACCACGTACTCGGCAAACGCGTCGACGCCGCTCAACCGGGTGCCGGGCGAGTGCTCGATCAGCGGGATCCACTCGCCGGGCGTATCCACCGACGTGTACCCGAGCGCGAAGTCCTCGGCGCCGTCGTTGTGCAGGATCAGTAGCCGGTGGCCGTGGTGCTCGACCGAGTACTCCACACCCTGCCGGCGCGGCGCGACGACGCGGGCCGGCGTGCGCGGCGCGTCCGCCGGGATCAGCCACACCTCGGACGTGAGCTTGCTATGGATATCGAGGATGATAAATTTTTCCGACCGGCTCAGCCCCACGTCGATCCAGAACCGCTCGTCCGCCTCCTCGTGGACGAGGATGTCCGGCCCGGCTCCGCCGATCTCGTGCCGCCATACCCGGTACGGCCGCCACGCCTCGTCCACCGTGAGGTAGAACAGCGCGGTGCCGTCGGCGCACCACGCGGAACCGTAGAACACGTCGGTGATCTCGTCGGCGTACCGCTCGCCGGTCGTCAGGTCCTTGACGCGCAAGGTGAACCGCTCGTCGCCGGCCAGGTCCACCGAGTACGCCAGCCGGGTGCCGTCGGGGCTCACGTCCAACGTGCCGAGCGCGAAGAACTCGTGGCCATGCGCGAGCACGTTGCCGTCGAGCAGGATCTCCTCGCCGGCCAGCGGCCGGCCGTCCGCGGGCATCGGCGGGTCGACCTCGCCCGGCTGGATGGCCCGGCGGCAGTGGATGCCGTACTGCTGTCCCTCGACCGTCCGGGTGTAGTACCAGTAACCGCCCTTGCGCACGGGCACCGACAGATCGGTCTCCTGGGTCCTGTTCTTGATCTCCTCGAACAGCACCCGCCGCAGGTCGGCCAGCTCGGCGGTTTCCAATTCGGTGTGCTCGTTCTCCGCCTTGAGGTGGGCGACGGTTTCCGGGTCGTCCCGGTCCCGCAGCCACGCGTACTCGTCGATGACCGTGTCGCCGTGGTGCGCCCGCTCGGTCGGGATCCGCTTGGCGGCCGGTGGCTGGCTCCTCATGGCCGCTAAGGTTACCGTGCAGGTATGCCGCCCCCCGCCACGCTTGCCGACCGGCTGCGCGACGCGCTCGGGGATGCGGCGGTGATCACCGACGAGGCGGCGCGCCGCACGTACGAATGCGACGGTCTCACCCACTACCGGGTCACGCCCGCCGTCGTGGTGCTGCCGGTCGACGCGGAGGGCGTCGCGACGACGGTCCGGCTCTGCCAGGAGTACGACGTGCCGTTCGTGGCCCGCGGTTCCGGTACCGGCCTGTCCGGCGGCGCCCTGCCGCTGGCCGATGGCGTACTGATCGTGACGAGCCGGATGCGCCGGATCCTCGAGGTCGACCTGCCCAACGAGCGGGCGGTCGTCGAGCCGGGCGTGGCCAACCTCGCCATCAGCAATGCCGTCGCCGGGAAGGGCTACTTCTACGCGCCCGACCCGTCGAGCCAGGTGGTGTGCTCGATCGGCGGCAACGTCGCGGAGAACTCCGGGGGCGCACACTGCGTGAAGTACGGGTTCACCGTCCACCACGTGACCGGTGTCGAGCTCTGTACGCCGGACGGCGAGCTGGTCTGGCTCGGTGGCCGGATGGCGGCCGAGGCACCCGGGTACGACCTGATGGGCGTTGTCGTCGGCTCCGAGGGCACGCTGGGCATCGCGACCAAGGTGGCGGTGCGCCTGCTGCGGTCTCCCGAGGCGGTGACGACCCTGCTGGCCGCCTTCCGTACGGTGGCCGATGCGGGTGCGGCGACGAGCGCGATCATCGCGGCGGGGCTGACCCCGGCGGCGGCCGAGATCATGGATGCGCTCGCGATCCGGGCGGCCGAGCAGGCGGTCGACTGCCGGTACCCCGCCGGCGCGGGCGCGGTGCTGATCGTCGAGTGCGACGGCCCGGCCGTCGAGGTCGAGGCGGAGGTGGCCGAGGTCGGACGGCGCTGCGCGGCCGCCGGCGCATTCGAGGTACGCATCGCGGCGGACCCGGCCGAGCGGGCCGAGATCTGGCGCGGGCGCAGGTCCGCGTTCGCGGCCGTCGGGCGGATCAGCCCCAACTACATCGTCCAGGATGGAGTGGTCCCGCGGACTGCGCTGGCCGAGGTGCTCAGCGAGATCTCGGCGCGGGCCGACGCGGCGGGCATCCGGGTGGCCAACGTGTTCCACGCCGGCGACGGCAACCTCCACCCGCTCGTGCTCTACGACGCCGAGGTGCCCGGGGCGTACGCGGCGGCCGAGGAGGTGTCCGGCGCGATCCTCGACCTGTGCGTGGCGCACGGCGGCTCGATCACCGGCGAGCACGGTGTCGGCGTGGACAAGGCGGCGAAGCTGCCGCGCATGTTCAGCGCGGCCGACCTCGACACGATGCAGCTCGTCCGGTGCGCGTTCGACCCGACCGGCCGGGCCAATCCCGGCAAGGTGTTCCCGACCCCGCGGCTGTGCGGCGAGGTGCCGCGGCCGCGCAGTGCGGCCGAGATCCCCGCCGCCGAGCGGGCCGCCATCGAGGCCTGGTGACACCGATGGCCGCTGACTCCGTACTCGCCGCGCTCCGATCGGCGTGCGGCCCCGGCTTCGCCCGCGCGGCCGGTGCGGACGACCTCGTCGGCGGCGTACCGGCGCGGTGGGTCGTCCTACCGGGCACGACCGAGGAGGCCGCCGCCGTCCTGCGGATCGCCGCCGAGCGGCGGCTGGCGATCGTGCCGCGCGGCGCGGGTACCAAGCTGGACTGGGGCGCGACGCCGGCCGGCGTGGACGTGGTCCTCGACACCGGCCGGCTCTCCGGGGTCGCCTGGCACACGCCCGGGGACCTCGTGGCCACCGTGGGCGCCGGTACCCCGATGCGGGCCCTGCAGGGCGCGCTGGAGCCGGCCGGACAGCGACTCGCGCTCGACCCCGGCTCGGTCCCGGCCGGAGCCACCGTGGGGGGCGTGCTCGGCGCCGGCGAGGCCGGGCCGCTGCGGCTGCGCTTCGGCATCGGGCGCGATCTGCTGATCGGCGTGGAGTTCGTCCGGGCGGACGGAGTCGTCGCGCACGCCGGCGGCCGGGTCGTGAAGAACGTGGCCGGGTACGACCTGGGCAAACTGCTGTGCGGCTCGTTCGGCACGCTCGGCGTGATAACGTCGGCGACCTTCCGGCTGCACCCGCTGCCGGCTCGGCGCGCCTGGGTGCGCCGCTCGGTGTGGACGCCGCTGGAGGTGCACGACCTGCTGGGCGACGTGGTGATGTCATCCGTGGTGCCGACCGCGGTGGAGATCGACCTGCCGGCCGTCAGTTCCCTGGTGCCTCGGCAGCGAACTGCGGCCGGCCCCCGCGGACCGGGCACGATCGCGGTGCTGCTGGAGGGCACGGCCGACGGAGTCACGATCCGGTCGGGCATCGTACGCAAGCTCCTCGGCGGCGACGCGTCCATTGTGGACGAACCACCGCACTGGTGGGGGCGCTACCCGTTCGGGCCCGGCGAGATCGCGCTGAAGTTGGCGGTACCCATCGCCGACCTGCATGCGGCCATCTACGCGCTGCGGGACGCGGCCGGCGTGGCGGTACCCGTGCGCGGCTCGGCCGGTGTCGGCGTCGTCCACGCGGCCCTGCCCCGCGCCACCGGCGTCGACCGGGTGGCCGCGATCCTGGCCGCCGTACGCGGAGTTCTCGTCGGCCGGGGCGGGTCCTGCGTCGTGCTCACCGCCCCGCCGGCCGTCCGCGACGAGGTCGACCTGTGGGGTCCGGTACCGGGCATGACGATCATGCGCCGGGTCAAGGAACAGTTCGACCCGCACCGGCTGCTGTCGCCGGGCCGGTTCGTCGGCGGTCTGTGACCCGTGGCCGACCTCCGCGCCCTCACCGAGACCTGTGTCCACTGTGGCTTCTGCCTGCCCGCGTGCCCCACGTACCAGCTGTGGGGCGAGGAGATGGACTCGCCGCGCGGGCGCATCCACCTGCTCGGGCAGCTGCTCGACGGCGCGCCCCTCACCGGCGCCGTGGTCGGCCATATCGACGCGTGCCTCGGCTGCCTGGCCTGCGTACCGGCGTGCCCGTCCGGGGTCCGGTACGACGAGATCATCCCAGCCGCCCGCGCGCTGGTCGAGGCCGGCACCCGCCGGTCCATCACCGAACGCGCGCTGCGGGCCGGGATGTTCGCGCTCTTCCCGTACCCCCGGAGGCTCCGGCTGATGCGCGGACCACTGGGCGTCGCGCGGCGGCTGGGGCTCACGAACCCGGGGCGGGCGGCCCGGCTGCATCCGTCGCTCGGCGCGCTCGC
>JAEHDK010000618.1 GCA_016880465.1 Micromonosporaceae bacterium | reverse complement strand
GCCGCCGCACTCGACCACGTATCGCGCGGTCTGGCCGACCGGTCCGAGGCGGTGGCCCGGCTCATCACGAGCGAGAACGGCAAGCCACTCAAGTGGGCGCGGGCCGAGGCGAGCCGCGCGGTCTCGACGTTCCGCTGGGCCGCGGAGGAGGCCCGGCGCTTCGCCGGAGAGCTGCAGCGGCTGGACACCGATGCCGCGGCGGCCGGTCGGCTCGCGGTCGTCCGCCGGTTCCCGCGGGGTCCGGTGCTCGGCATCAGCCCGTTCAACTTCCCGCTGAACCTGGTGGCGCACAAGGTGGCGCCCGCCATCGCCGTCGGTGCCCCCATCGTGGTGAAGCCGGCACCGGCGACGCCGTTGTCCGCCCTGCTGCTCGGCGAGCTGCTCGCCGAGACCGACCTGCCGGCGGGCATGTGGTCGGTACTGCCGGTGCCGAACGACCGGGCCGGCGCGCTCGTCCATGATCCGCGGCTGCCGGTCGTCTCGTTCACCGGCTCGGTCCCGGTCGGCTGGTCGATCCGGGAGGCCGTACCGCGCAAGCACGTGACGCTGGAGCTCGGCGGCAACGCGGCGGTGGTCGTGTGCGCGGACTGGTCCACCGATGCCGACCTCGACCGGGCGGCGAGCCGGATCGCCGCATTCTCGAACTACCAGGCCGGGCAGAGCTGCATCGCGGTCCAGCGCGTCCTGGTCCACGAGGGACGGTACGAGGCCTTCGTGGAGCGGCTGCTCGGCGCCGTGGCCGCGCTGCGGGTCGGCGATCCGTTCGACGAGGCCACCGACGTCGGCCCGATGATCAACGAGGACGCCGCCCGGCGGGTGGAGAGCTGGGTCGCCGAGGCGGTCGCCGCGGGCGCCACCGTACTGGCCGGCGCGTCGCGTACGGGTTGCTCGTACGCCCCGACGGTGCTGGCCGGCGTGCCCGCGGACGCGAAGGTGTGGGCCGAGGAGGTCTTCGGCCCGGTGCTGGTGGTCGCGCCGGTGCCGGACGACGAGGCCGGGTTCGCGGCGGTCAACGAGTCCGCCTACGGCCTGCAGGCGGGGGTGTTCACCCACCGGCTGCAGACCGCCTTCGCCGCGCACCGCGCGTTGGCGGTGGGCGGGGTCATCGTCGGCGACGTACCGAGCTACCGGGCCGACCAGATGCCCTACGGCGGCACGAAGAACAGCGGCACCGGCCGCGAGGGCCTGCGCAGCGCGATGGCCGACTACACCGAGCCCCGGGTGCTGGTGCTGACGGACCTGGCCCTGTAGCGACCCTGCCCGGGGCGCCGGCCGGTCGGCCGGGCCGGGTGGGCCCCGGCCGGTAGGCTCGACCTCGCGGCGGACCTTAGTCCAGTCGACGAACGCAAGGAGCTGAGTAGGGTGGCGGAGCACGATCTGACCCAGATCGTCAAGGCGTACGACGTGCGGGGGAAGGTGCCGGACCAACTCAACGAGCCGGTCGCACGGGCCGTGGCCGCCGCCCTCGTCGACACGCTGCGGGACCGCGGTGAGCCGGCCACGCAGATCGTCGTCGCGTACGACATGCGGGAGTCGTCGCCCGTGCTCGCCGCCGCGTTCGCCGCCGGTGCCGCCGCGGCCGGCCTGCACGTGATCGACACCGGGCTCGCCTCGACCGACATGATGTACTACGCCTCCGGCGCGCTCGACGCGTACGGCGCGATGTTCACCGCCAGCCACAACCCGGCGCAGTACAACGGCATCAAGCTGTGCCGGCCGGGCGCGCTGCCCATCGGCCAGGACACCGGCCTGGTGCAGATCCGGGATCGGGCGCAGGCCCTGCTCGACGGCGCGGCCGAGACCCCGGCGCCGCAGCCCGGTACGGTGACCCGCCACGACCTGCTCGCCGACTACGCCGCCCACCTGCGCTCGCTCGTCGACCTGTCCGGCCTGCCGCCGCGGAACGGCCGGCCGATGACGGTGGTGGTCGACGCCGGCAACGGAATGGCCGGCCACACCGTGCCGGCCGTCCTCGGCGACGCGGTCCTGCCGGCCCTGCCGCTGCGCGTCATCCCGCTCTACTTCGAGCTCGACGGCAGCTTCCCGCACCACGAGGCGAACCCGCTCGTCCCGGAGAACATCGTGGACCTGCAGCGCGCCGTGCGCGAGCACGGTGCCGACCTCGGCATCGCGTTCGACGGCGACGCGGACCGCTGCTTCGTGGTCGACGAGCGCGGCGACGCGGTGTCCCCGTCTGCGGTCGCCGCCCTAGTGGCGGTGCGCGAGCTCGCCAAGTACCCGGGCGCCACGATCATCCACAACCTGATCACCTCGACGGCGGTCCCGGAGATCGTGGCCGAGCACGGCGGTAGGCCGGTCCGCACCCGCGTCGGCCACTCGTTCATCAAGGCCGAGATGGCCAGGACCCAAGCGGTGTTCGGCGGCGAGCACTCGGCGCACTACTACTTCCGCGAGTTCTGGGGCGCGGACACGGGCATGCTGGCGGCAATGCACGTCCTCGCCGCGCTGGGCGAGCAGGACCGGCCGCTGTCCGAGCTGGTATACCAGTACACCCGGTACCCGTCGTCGGGCGAGATCAACTCCATAGTGGACGATCAACAGGCTCGGCTGGCAGCGGTCGAGCAGGCCCTCGGTGCCGAGCCGGGTGCGACGGTCGACCACCTCGACGGGCTGACCGTCGAGTTCCCCGACGGCTCCTGGGTCAACGTACGACCGTCCAACACCGAGCCGTTGCTCCGGTTGAACGTCGAGGCGCGTGACCCGGACCGGATGACCGCGCTGCGCGACCGGGCGCTCGCCCTCGTGAGATCCTGACCCCTGCCGAAGGAGCCCTGCGGTGGCACTCGACCCGCAACTGCTTGACATCCTGGCCTGCCCGGACACCCACCACGCCCCGTTGGTGTACGACGAGGCGGCGCAGACCCTGACCTGTACCGAGTGTGGCCGGGTCTTCCCGATCCGCGACGGCATCCCGG
>JAEHDK010000617.1 GCA_016880465.1 Micromonosporaceae bacterium | reverse complement strand
GCGTCGCTCGCCCAGCAGCCAGATCCCAAGCAGGGCGGCGACGACCGGGTTGAGGTTGACGTAGACGGCGACCTGGGTCGGGGTCAGCCCCGACAGCGCCCAGGTCCACAGCAAGAACGCCAGCGCTCCGCCCGGCACGCCCAGGAACACGACCAGGGCCAGCAGCGGGCCGTCGACCTTTTTCTTCGCTTTCGTCGTGTTGGTGCAAGCCGACCCCACGCCACGACGTTTACATCGTGACCACGACGACCAGCGCCAACACCGCCGACAGCGCGGTACGCAGCCCCGCGGCATCCAGCCGGCCACGCGCCAGCGCACCGTACAAAGAACCGTGCCCGCGACGGTGTTCTCCCACTCCACAGCTCAACCAGTGACCGCACCGGACCTCGGCCCACAGCACCGCGTCGGCCAACTCGAACAACGCGTCCGCCCGCCCGGTCAGGCAGCCGCAAGACTCCTGCCGGAACCGGCCAACACCCCAATCTCGTCAGCCGAACGCCGATCGTGCAACACTGATCATCAGACAACCGTTGATGATCGATGTTCTTCCCTCAACAAGTAGAATGATCAACCAAGGGCCGTCCACATGCGACACCCGGGGCGCGCCCAACACCCACCACAGGTTAAAGATCAAGCTTAGCCTCAATCCGTGGACCAAGCCGGCCGGGTGACGCCCGGATCGCCGTGGTGATGCGGTGAGAGTGCCCTCTGAGCTGCGATGATCGGGTTTGTCTCGAACCTGATCAATACCTCTCAGGAAGGCACTCTCGGTGCAAGGATCTCATGCCTGGCGCGGTGATAGCGCGGTGTTCGACGACGCGAATCTCGTGTCGCATACGGGCCTGGTACCCCTGATGGAGCTGGCCGAGCAGGCCGGGCTTTCCCGGCTGATGGATGAGCATGTCCGGTTTACCAGCGAACGGGTCAAGTCCGGGGCCGCCAACGCGACGCCGAAGCTGACCTCGATCATCGCCGGGATGGCCGCCGGAGCGGACAGCATCGAGGGTCTGGACGTGATCCGTGCCGGTGGGATGAAGAAACTCTTCGGCGGCGTCTATGCCTGTGCCACGTTGGGGATCTTCCTGCGCGAGTTCACGCATGGCCATGTCCGCCAGCTGTCCGCGGTGCTGCGCCGGCTGCTGGTCGCCCTGGCCGCCCGGACCCCGCTGCTGGCCGGTATCACCGACCGGGCATACATCGACATTGACTCGCTGCTGCGTCCGGTGTACGGCAAGGCCAAGCAGGGAGCGTCGTTCGGCCACACGAAGATCGCCGGCAAGAACATCCTGCGGCGGGGCCTGTCGCCCCTGGCGGTGACCATCAGCACCGACACCGCGGCACCGGTACTGGCCGGGGTACGACTGCGGGCCGGACGCGCCGGCTCGGCCAAAGGCGCGGCGAGCATGCTCACCGAGGCGATCAACACCGCCATCGAGGCCGGGGGCCGGCCCGAGAACATCCTGGTACGTGGCGACTCGGCCTTCTGCGCCGGGAAGACCATCGCCGCGGTGGTCAAGGCTGGGGCTCGGTTCTCCTTCGCCATCGCCCGCAACCCCGCGGTCGACGCCGCGATCGCGAGCATCCCGCACGAGGCGTTCGTCGCGGTGCAGTACCCCTGTCGAGTACCGCATCGTTCGCCCGGACGGAACGCTG
>JAEHDK010000616.1 GCA_016880465.1 Micromonosporaceae bacterium | reverse complement strand
GTCCGCATCGAACGGCCACACCATGCCCTCGTACGGCTGCACCGCGATCACCTCACTGCGCGTACATGGCGCACGCACCGGGGCGCACCATGTCTTCGCCCACCCGGTGGCGCAGGATCAGGCCGACCAGACCCAGCTCGGCGTAGCGCTGCCGCATCACCTGCACCGTGGTGCGCTGCCGGTCCAGCACCCGGTACGCCGAACGCACGTCGGCAAACCAGATCGACGCGTCGCCGGTGCCCGCGGTCGCCGGATCGGGCAGCCCGTCAACCACGTGCGCCGGCCAGCCCAACAGACCCCGCCCGCCCCGGGTCCGGCCACACCAGACCCTCACCGGTGCCCGCGGTCAACGCCGCGACCTTCTGCGCCGACGTCGGGTGCATCAGCCACACCGCCCGGTTGCGGTAGCGGGTCGGCAGCAGCCACGGCACGGTCTGCAACTGCGCCCACGTCGGGGTGTTCGACACCGCCACGGCCAGCTTCTGCCCGGCCGGCACCAGCGCCACGTTTGCGGCCAACGCCAGCCCGGCCGGCTGCCCCGACCCGGTGCCCGCGGCGAACGCGGAGTCCTCCGCGTCGGCGATCGCCATCCCGACCGCGTCCACAATCGACGCCTGCGCCGAGGCGGGCGCGTCGCCCAGCTCGTCCTCACCGATCAACGCCAGCGACACCAGGTCGTGCACCGGGATCGGGTCGGGCGCCACCGCCGACGGGGTCACCGCCGCATCGGTCGGTGTCGTACCGGTCTCCGGTTTGCCCCAGCCGACCGCGGCCACCGACAACAACGTCGCGCGCTGCTTCGACGCCGTCGTCTGGCGCACATCCGCCAGGGCCCGCAACGTGCCCACCTCGCGGGCCGTGCCGGTCGCTGCTTGATGGCCCCAGTCCCGGCCGTTCCCGGCGACAAGATCGTCAGCGCGCTGGAGCGGCACGGATTCAAGCTGGCGCGGATCAGGGGCAGCCACCACATCATGCGCCATCCGGATGGACGCGGCGCCGCGGTGCCGGTACATCGCGGGCGAGACGTGCCGAAGGGAACGGTACGGAGCATCCCTGCGCGATGTTGGCCTGACCGTGGACGACCTCGACCTATAGCCGGTCGCCGAGCCCGAGCCAGCGGTGTGCTTCGCGGGCCCGTTCGTCCGCGGTGGACGACGCGTAGCGGCGCAGCATCTGCGGCGAGCGCCAGCCCATCAGCCGCTGTAGGTCGGCCTCGTTGCCGCCGGCCGCGGACCACCGGTGCGCGGCGGTGTGTCGGAACAGGTGGGCGTGCAGACCGGGGATGCCGGCGGCCTCGCCGAGGCGCTTGAGCATTTGCTCGATCGGAATTGTCGGCTCCACGATTCCGGCTTTACACGAATCCCGACCTGATCGGCGTAGAGATTTCCGCTGCGGTAAAGAATATCATCGCGATCGCTGCGGGCGTCGTGGAGGGTCTCGGTTTGGGCTCGAATCCTGCGGCGGCCTTGATCACGCGCGGGCTCGCCGAAATGACGCGGTTGGTTGTCGCCTGCGGCGGCAGGCGCGAAACGCCTTCGGGTTTAGCAGGCCTCGGTGATCTTGTCCTTACGGCTTACGGAAGTCTCAGCAGAAACCGCCGGGTCGGCGTAGCGCTGGGGCAAGGCAGGAACATCGACGAAGTCCTGTCAAGCACCCGC
>JAEHDK010000615.1 GCA_016880465.1 Micromonosporaceae bacterium | reverse complement strand
GGACTTGTCGATGCTGTAGAGCGAGAAGGCGACGGCCAGCGCGGCGACCTGCGCGGTGTCCGCCCAGTCCAGCGCAAACAGCGCCCGGGCGAGGGCCGCGGCGGCCACGCCGAACACCGCGGCGCCGGCCAGCCCGAGCCGGGACAGCAGCCGGTACGCCGCCCGCGCCACGTCCGGGTCCCCGCCGCCCTGCAGGTAGGGCACGTACTTCGCGGTGGAACTCGCGACCCCGGCGGGCAGCAGCAGGCTCGCGATCGTGGTGAGGGCGATCAGCACGCCGACCCGGCCGTACGTCTGCGGGTCGGTGGCCCGGCTGACGAGCGAGCCGTGGATCAACCGGGTCAGGCCGAGAGCGGCGAGCGCGACCATCGACAGCGCGCCGGTACGCAGTACGCCGGGGGGCTGCGGCGTCGCGATGTCGTCAGCCACTCGGTGACCGGTGCGTACGCCGTGCGGTCATCCGGTCGACGACCTCGAAGTAGACCTGCCGCTGCGCCGCCCAACCCAGGCCGGCCATGACCTGGCTCGCGCGGGCGGCCTGCGCCTTCGCCTTCTCCGGGTTGCGGGCGAGGTCGAGCATCGCGCCGCGCAGGTTCGCCGGGCTGGCTGGGTCCACATAGGACAATGAATCGTCCGGGAAGTAGCGCTCGATCACCGGGTTCCGGAACGAGATCACCGGGATGCCGAGCGACGCGTACTCCAGCAGCTTCGTCGGTAGCACGTCGTCCGTCCACGGGTCGGGCTGGCTCGGCACGAGTCCGATGTGGACGTTGCCGACCTCGGCCGCGATCTCCGGTACGGAAAGCAGCCGGCTGGGCAGGTCGACCGCGCCGTCCAGCCCGCTGCTCGCCACCTGCTCGCGCAGTGCGGCCAGCCCGTCGCCGCTGCCCCGGATCCACAGCCGGGCACCCGGCAGCTCGGCGCGCAGGGCGGCCAGCGCGGTGACCGCGTTCGGCAGCCCGTGCCGCGGGGCGACCAGGCCGTGGTAACCGAAGACGACCTCGCCGTCCGGCGTCCAGCCCCGCCAGCGGGCCGGGCCGAACAGGCGCTCGTCGGGGCAGTTCATCACCACGCTGACCGGTCGGCGGGTCCACTGCCGGATGAGGTCGGCGTACGCGTCGTGCACGGTGAGCACCTCGCTGGCGAACCGCAGCGAGAGGAGCTCGGCCAGCCGTACGCCGGACATGATCGCGCGCCGGCCGGCGAACTTCGACGCGAACAGCTTGGACGTCAGGTCGTGCACGTCGAGCAGGACCGGTACCCGGGCCGCCCGGGGCACCACCGCGGCGAACACCAGCGCCTCGGGCATCGAGTGCGCCTGCACGAGGTCGAACCGGCGGGGATGGCGGGTGAGCCAGCCCATGCTACGGGCGGTGAACCCGCCGTAGAGCGAGGCGTACGCCCGCGCGGAGTCGCCGCGGTACTTGCGGACCGGCAGGTGGACGACCCGGACGCCGTCGACCATCTCCTGGGCGGGCCGGCCGGCCGCGTGCAGGGCCAGGACGGTCACCTCGACGCCGCGCGCGACGAGCGCCTCGGCCTGGCGGCGGACCCGGGGATCCGACTCGTACTGGGTGACCGCGAGCATGCCGATGTGCAGTGGCCTGGCATGCGGTGGCCGGCTGTGCGGCGGCTCGTGCAGCTGCGGCCGCCCGGACGGGGACGTCACAGGGGCGAGGATAGCCTCACCGCGGGTGCACCGGCGCGGGCATTGAGGTGTCCCGGTATGCCCACGCCGCGTCGCTGGTCGTCGCGCGGAGCAGCGCATACGCCAGCGTGATCGCCACGGTCATCACGAACACCATGATCGGGGCGAGGAACACCAGCGCCGGTACGCCGGACAGCCGGCCACCGGTCGACACCAGGTGCACCTGCATCGCGGCCATGCCGGTGAAGTGCATGCCGTTGACCGCCACGCCCATGATCAACGCGGCGATGCCGAGGTGCACCGGGCGGCGCAGCGTAACCGTGAACCACAACGCGACCGTCGCCGCGACGACCGCGATCGCGATCGAGGCCGCGACCAGCCGTGCGTCGTAGCCGACCGTGCCCTCCAGCCGCATGGCCGCCATCCCGGTGTAGTGCATGGCCGCCACGCCGAGACCGGTGACCAGACCACCGGCCAGCACCTTGCCCCCAGTGCGCCGGCCGAAGCCCACCACGAACAGGCCGAGGCCGACCACGACGACCGCGGTCACCCAGCTGGCGACCGTGGTGGCCACGTCGTACCGGACCGGTGAGTCGGGCACCGTGAAGCCGAGCATCGCCACGAAGTGCATCACCCAGATGCCCGTACCGCCGAGCGCCCAGGCAGCCAGGCCCAGCCAGCGCGCCCGGCTCGCCGTCGACGCGACGCCGCGGGCGCGCGCGGTGCAGATCAACGCCAACAAAGACCCGATAACCGACAAGGAGTACGAGAAAGCGGGCGTAATCCACCCGTACGTGAAATGGTGTACCTCGGCCATCGCGCCTCCTGCCCTGCTCCGCCGTTGCAGTCCACGCCACGAGCCGGGAATTCGCAAGTTTACCGCCCGTCGCCGGGGCGGATCGCCACCGGTCAGGGCACCTCGCGCAGCGCGAGGATGCCGCGCGCTATCGCCTGCATCGACGCCCGGGCGGTC
>JAEHDK010000614.1 GCA_016880465.1 Micromonosporaceae bacterium | reverse complement strand
TCTGCGCGGTCTGGCTGGTCTCGATGCTGCTGGCCAGCTGTTTGGCCGCCGGGTTGGCGCCGGACGCCTGTTCGGCCTGAGCCATCGCGACCGCGCCCTGATGGTGTGTGATCATCATCTGCAGGAACATGCGGTCGAACTGTGCACCGTGCATCCCCATCATCGGCGACATGTCCGGCTGCGGCGGCATGCTCGGCATGTGGGGCGTCGCGCCGGTGGTCGGCATGTGCGGCATCGTCGTTGACGTAGCGCTCGGCACCGGTTCGCCCCACGCTTGAAGCCAACCGGTCAACGTCTGGACCTGCGGCTGCTGCTCCGCCACGATCTCGTCCGCCAGCTGCTTGACCTGGGGACTCTGGGCGTGCGTCTTCGCGACGTCGGCCATGGCAATGCCCTGTCGGTGATGCACGACCATCTGCTGGACGAACGCCACATCCGTGTCGTTGAACACCTGGGTTGGACCGGCCGCCGTAGAGCCGCCCTGCTGTCCGCCGCAGCCGACCAGTACCGGCACACCGGCCAAGGCGGCGACAACAACAGTGCACGCCATCGTCGACAACCTCATAACCAGACCCCCGCGACTGGCCCCGCCACCCGCGCGCCGACCGCGAGGTGTACCCCGATGGTCCCACCGGCCAACTCATCGCTGGTCGTAAACCGCAAAACCGGATCAGCGACCGGCGAGATCGTCCGCACCCGGCGGACACCTCCGGCAGCGATGGCGCGACGTTATGGGGGCTTGGGTCGCGCCACGACGAGGGGGCGCTTGCCGGCCGGACCAGCCGGAATGTCGTCTACCACCGACACGTGTACCGCGGGTGTGGGTGCGCCCGCCCTGGTAAGGGCCGCCTGCACCGCCCCTTCGGTTGCGGTGGGGTCGAAGCCGGGTCCCGGGCTGGCGACCAGTACGCGTAGGTGGTCGTCCTGCTGGCGGACCTGCCATCCGGCGACGTCGAGCAGGTCGAGGACCTGATGGAACACGACCGGATGGAGCCGCACGCTGCCGCCGTCTGAGGTCGGCAGGTTGAGCACGTCGTCGGTGCGGCCTTCGATCGAGTCCACCAGCCGGAATGGCAGCCCGCACGGGCACGGCTGCGTCGCGAGCCGGACCCGGTCGGTCATCTCGTAGCGGATGAGCGGGATGGTGCGGCCGAATAGCACGGTGACCAGCAGCCGGTCGCCGGGTTCCCCGGCCGGGACGGGTCGGTAGTCGTCGTCGACGACCTCCGGGACCACCAGGTCCTCGAACAGGTGCATGCCCTGGTGCTGGTGGCATTCGGCGGCGATGCCGCCGGTCTCGGTCGCGGCGTACACATTGAACGGCGACACGTGCCAGGCGCGGGTGGCCATCACGCGCGCCTCGCCGGTGAGGACCTCGGAGGACGAGTTCACCCCACGGGGCGCGATGTGCAGCCGCCCGGCGAGCTGCTCGTCGGCCAGCACCCGGATCATCGACGCGTACGCCACCAGCACATCGGGTCGCAGCTCGTTGAGCCGGGCGACGATGTTGGCGAGCGGGGACGCGGCGTCCAGGCGCTCAGTGAGGATAAACGGGCTGCGCACCGTGGCGGCCACCCGCGCCGACTGATGCCACGCGGTGGTGGAGCTGACCACGGCCATCCGCACCCGGTGGGTCGGACCTGGTCGGATGCCGGCCCATTCGTTGGCCCGGCCGTACGAGGCGATGATCGTCGCCCATTCGCGGGCATCGGTGGGGATGATACTTCTGCGGCCGGAGCTGCCCGAGGTCGCCGACACCCAGTACCGGCCGGCGAAGCGCTGGTCACCGCGCAGCTGCTCCAGGTACGCCTGCACCGTTGACAGCCGCACCACCGGGTCGGTGCTGAGCTGGTCGAAGTTGTCCATCAGCGTGGCTTTGGTCAAGACCGGGAGCTCGCCGAGCTGAGCCCGGTCCAGGCCGTCGTGGAAGCGCTGGTAGAACGGCGAGCGGGCGTACGCCCACCCGCGAAGCGCTGCCAGCTCACGCCGCTGATGTGCGTGCAGCTGCGCCTGGCTCCACCGTTCCCGGCTCCGCAGAGTGCGCCGCAGCCACAACACCCGCGAGATCATCGACAGGTCCATCCACCCTCCTCGCGAGCGCGCATCTCGAACCAGTGCCCGAGCAATACGAACGCCGCCAGGACGGTCGCCGCCTCATAGAACACGTCCCCGCCGCCGGTGAGCGTGACATACACCGAGTAAAGCCAGCCCGCGCCGATCGCCACCGCAACCAGCACCATCATGTCCAATGTGCGAGCCCGCAGCGCCCGCACCGCACCGTCAAAGAAGATGCATGACGAGTAGAAGATCACCGGCAGGCTGAGCACCAGCGCCCAGGCGTCTTCGCGCAGCCCGAACGGTACCGGCACATTCAGGCCGAACACCTCGCGCCCGATCGGCGACCAGCCCAGAATCGGAATCGAGAACAGGGCCGCCACGAGGAACCGGTTGCGCATGTCGGCAACCATCGCCGCCATCGACATACCCGCATGACGGCCGTGACCCATCACCTCATGTGGCGAGCGCGCCGCATCCGCCGGAGCGCCGTGCCCGTCGGGCATCGGGTGCAGGCCGGAGGCGTCCGGCGGTTGACCTGACGGCTCCTGGACCACGGGGGCCGCAGCGTGCCCCTCGAGGCCATGGCCGGCGTGGCGAAGGTGGTCGGTGTCGGGCTCGCCGGCAGGGGCCGGTTCGGCCATCGGGTCACAGACATGCGCGGGAACGGACTGCCCGGCACAGTGGTAGCCGCACTTCTGCACCCAACGGCGCAACTCGGCCACCGACGTGCGGGCCGGGTCGAATACCACCGTCGCGCTTTGCGCCACCGGGTTGACCTCGACGTCCAGCACCCCGGGCCGCCGACCCAGCACGGCCGCGACCACGTTCTGCTCCGAGGCCCACCGCAGGCCTCGAACGTCGAGCACCACGGTGGCACGGTCGAACGCACGTCCGGTCACGAAGGACCTCCTCCGGTTGACAGTGTCGACGGCCGACGCCCCCTCTCGACACGGTTTCGGGGCCAGAGAGCGACTACTAAGGCGAATAGTACGGTTGGGCGGGTGAGACCTTCCGCCCCCGCTTGCCAGGCCAAGCCAGGTCTAGGCGAACGGATGGTTGACAGGCAAGTACGCGTCGCGGTCTCAAGGCACACACACCACACGCGCGCCTAACGCGGGTGTGTTACCCGTCGGCGAGGGGCCGGAATGTGCGCAGCCGCAGGCTGTTGGACACCACGAAGACGGAGCTGAACGCCATCGCCGCGCCGGCGATCATCGGGTTGAGCAGGCCGGCGGCGGCCAGGGGCAGGGCGGCGACGTTGTAGGCGAGGGCCCAGAACAGGTTGCCTTTGATGGTGGCCAGGGTACGCCGGGAGAGACGGATGGCGTCCGCTGCGGCGCGCAGGTCGCCGCGGACCAGGGTCAGGTCGGAGGCTTCGATGGCCACGTCGGTGCCGGTGCCCATGGCCAGCCCGAGGTCGGCCTGGGCGAGCGCGGCAGCGTCGTTGACGCCGTCGCCGACCATCGCGACGATCTTGCCGTCGGCCTGCAGCCGTTTGATGACGTCGACCTTGTCTGCGGGCAGCACCTCGGCGATCACGTCATCGATGTCGACCTGGCTGGCCACAGCGTGGGCGGCGGCGGTGTTGTCGCCGGTGAGCAGGACCGGGGTCAGCCCGAGAGCGCGCAGTTGCCGGACGGCTTGGGCGCTGGTGGGCTTGACCGTGTCGGCGACGACGAGGACGGCCTGCACGGTGCCGTCCCAGCCGGCGAGCACCGCGGTCCGTCCGGCGGCGTGCGCGGCGTCGACGGCCTGGCCGAGTTCGGCCGGCAGGGTGACGCCGCGGTCGGCCAGGAGCCGCGGCCGGCCCACCACGACGGCCATGCCCTCGACGACGCCGGATACGCCGAGGCCTTCCAGGTTGACGAAGTCCGCTACCGGCGGCAGGTCGCTGTCCCGGTCGGCCGCGGCCGTAGCGATGGCCCTGGCTATCGGGTGTTCCGAGGCGTACTCGAGTGCCCCGGCCAGCCGCAGTGCGTCGTCGGCCGCCACCCCGGGGACGGTGGTGATGTCCACAAGGGACATTTGGCCGGTGGTGACCGTACCGGTCTTGTCCAGTACGACGGTGTCGACCCGGCGGGTGGATTCGAGGACCTCAGGGCCCTTGATGAGGATGCCGACTTGGGCGCCGCGGCCGGTGCCGACCAGCAGCGCGGTCGGGGTGGCCAGGCCGAGAGCGCAGGGGCAGGCGATGATCAGCACGGCGACGCCGGCGGTGAACGCCGCAGCGGCCGGCTGGCCGGTGCCGAGCCAGAAACCCAGCGTGCCGACGGCGAGCGCGATGACGATGGGGACGAACACCGCGGAGACCCGGTCGGCCAGCCGTTGGACCGCGGCCTTGCCGGTCTGCGCCTCCTCCACCAGTTTCGCCATCTGGGCGAGCTGGGTGTCGGCGCCGACCCGGGTGGCCCGGACCACGAGGCGGCCACCGGCGTTGACCGTCGCCCCGATGACCGGATCGTTGGGGCCGACCTCGACCGGCACCGACTCGCCGGTCACCATGCTCGCGTCGACCGCCGAGGTGCCCTCCTCGACCACCCCGTCGGTGGCGACCTTCTCGCCCGGGCGGACCACGAACCGGTCGCCTACCACCAGTTGGCCGGTTGGGATGCGGGACTCCTGCCCGTTGCGCAGCACCGCGACGTCCTTGGCGCCCAGCTGCAGCAGCGCCCGTAGCGCCGCGCCGGCACGGCGTTTGGCCCGGGTCTCGAAGTACCGTCCGGCCAGGATCGCGGCGGTGACGCCGGCAGCCACCTCCAGGTAGATGGTGCCGGAGCCGGCCACCCGGTCGATCGTGAACGTGAACGGGTGCGTCATGCCCGGTTCGCCGGCGGTGCCTAGGAACAGCGCATACATCGACCAGCCGAACGCCGCCAGCACGCCAAGCGAGACGAGGGTGTCCATGGTGGCCGCGCCGTGGCGCAGGTTGGCCCATGCCGCCCGGTGAAACGGCCACCCGCCGTAGCCGACGACCGGGGCGGCCAGCATCGCGGACAACCATTGCCAGTTGGTGAACTGCCCCGCCGGCACCATGGCCAGCGCGACCACCGGCACGGCCAAGGCGACGCTGATCCACAGTCGCAGGCGCAGCCGGCGTACCGCCTCCTCCTCGACGTCGACCGGGACGGGCCCGGCGGCGGCCGACGGAGGCTGCGGAACGCGGGCGGTGTAGCCGGTCTGTTCCACGGTGGCGATCAGATCGGCCGGCGTCAGCGACGGCGGGAACGCCACCTTTGCCTTCTCGGTCGCGTAGTTGACCGTGGCGGTGACCCCGTCGAGCCGGTTGAGTTTCTTCTCGATCCGCGCCGCGCACGACGCGCAGGTCATGCCGCCGATCTGAAGCTCCAGCAGGCCGGTGGCGGCCGGCAGGTGCGGCCGGGTGTGCTGCGACGTCATGACATCTCCTCCATCGGGTCAGGCGGCGACGGGGTGACCGCCGCGGTCCGCACCACGCTGCCGTGCTGGAAGTCCAGGAACAGCCGGTACTCACCCGGGGTGGGCACTTCCACGTCGAAGGTGATCGCCGGACCGGCGCTGGCCGTCTGTTGCGGATGCACGTGCAGGTACGCCAGATCCCCGGCGGGCAGCGCGGCCGGCCCGTGCCCGGCCCCGTCATCGGCAGTCATCTCGTGTGCCCCCTGCTCGGATCCACCTACGGGGCCGGCGAGCGCGCCGGCACCGTACGCCCCGACGAACACCACGCCCAGCGCCAGCACGAACCCGCCGAGCTTGGCCGCAACGTTCATCTGCTCAGGCCGCCAGTTCGTAGCCAGCCTCCTCGACCGCGGCGCGCACCGCGCCGGCGTCGAGGGGCGCGTCGCTCGTAACGGTGACCGCCCCGGTGGACAGGTCGACGTCGATCTGGCTCACCCCGGGCAGCGCACCCACTTCGCTCGACACCGAGCTGACGCAGTGGGCGCAGGTCATGCCCTGCACCCGGTACGTGGTCGTGGCCATAGATATTCCTTTCGCATCCGTGTCGAGCGAGATGACCGGGTCAGGAACGCACCAGTCGGGCAATGGCAACGCTGGCCTCCCGCACCTTCTCCTGAGCCTGCCCGTCGCCGGCCCGAGCGGCGTCCACCACGCAGGTGGCCAGGTGCTCCTCCAGCAGCTGCACCGAGAATGCCTGCAACGCCTTCGTGGCCGCAGCCACCTGGGTCAAGATGTCGATGCAGTACTTGTCCTCCTCGACCATCCGGTGCAGGCCCCGGACCTGCCCCTCGATTCGGCGCAGCCGCGTCAGGTAGTCGTCCTTGCGGCCGGTGTAGCTCGCCATGCGTCACTCTCCTCAGTCCTATACCCTACCCCCCCAGGGTATCGCGTCAAGAGTGCGGCGACCCACACCCGCCGCACAGCACTACGGTCGGCGGCCCGTGCCGGTCGTGGACCGTCGAAATGCCACCTCCCGCGCGGCTGGGCGCCACCGTGGCGTTGACGCCCTGGGCGTCGATGAGCACGAAGCTGCGCCCGGGCAGGCCGGCGTGCATGCCGCCGCTGGTGTCGGTCAACGTGAAGTCGGTGCCGTAGGCACAGTGGGGTCCGACGTATTCCGGGCGCTGGAACCCGGACCGAACCGCATACTGGGCGCTGGCCCGGTGCACCACCATCGGTTCCCTCACGTCCGTCCGGTGCGCTACCGTCTGGACTCCTGTGACCTCTCGGAATCCGGATGCGCCGCCGACATCTCGTCCTCTACACCGTACTGCTCGTGTTTGCCACCTCCGCCAACGGCTCACCCCGTCTCGCAGTGGCACCGGGCGTGATGTCGCGCGGGCCTGGCACACCCGCGTCCGAGTCAGCGACGTCGGCGGCCCGACCCCCGGCCGAGCCGAGCCCCGGCCCAACGACCAGCCGCGAGCCGCCGCTCGGGCCCGCCACGACGAGCCCACCACGGTGGAGCTGCGGCGGCTCGGCCAGAATGGACCGTCAGCAGGCCAGCGGCACCGGGCCATACGGATCACACACGAACACCGGGACGCCCGCGATAGCACTTACCTTTGACGACGGGCCCGACCCGGTAAACACCCCGCAGATCCTCAACGTGCTCGAACGGTGCGGCGTCAAGGCTACGTTCTGCGTCGTCGGCGTCAAGGTACAGATGTACCCCGACATCATCCGCCGCATTCACAGCGAGGGACACGCGCTGTGCAACCACAGCTGGCGGCACATCAGGCAGCTGGGCACGTACGGCCAGGCGCGCATCCGGCAGGACTTGTCAGGCACAAACGACGCGATCCACGCGATCGTGCCGGACGCGGCGATCAGCTACTTCCGGGCACCCGGCGGCGCCTGGACCGACGACTATGTCACCGTGGCACGCGAGCTAGGCATGACCCCGATCCACTGGGACGTCGATCCGAGCGACTGGGACAGCGCGCACTACGGCACCGGGCACGTCATGACCAACCACATCGTCGGCGTGGTGCAGAGCCAGGTTCGGCCCGGCTCGATCGTCCTGTCGCACGACTATCAGAAGCCGGACACGACCGCCGCGTACCGGGCGCTGCTGCCGTGGCTAACGGCACGCTTCGCGCTGACCGCGCTGCCCCCGGGCGGGCTACCCCCACGCCGTTCCGCCCAGCCCTTCACATAGGAGAGCTTCCTCCGCTATGCGTCCCGCGCGGAGCGTCATGACGTCGACTCCGCGAACATGACCGCTGCCGGTCATTCAGCCACGCGTGCGTGAGCCGTGCCGTCACGCGCGGGCGCTCGCTGGAGGCCTGCCTGGCATCGCTGTCCGCCATGTACCCGCCGGTCGACGTGCCTCAGGACGCTCCGCTGGTAGACCGAGATGAACCCGTCGGGCTTCCGCGCCGCGGCGTGCCACGCTCACTTCATGGAAGGTGAGCAGCTCGCGGCCTCGGGGCGGCTCATCATCGTGTGCGGTCTGCCGGGCGCGGGTAAGACAACGCTGGCCCGGCAGCTCGAGCGGGAGTATGCGGCGATGCGTCTGTGCCCCGATGAGTGGATGGCCGACCTGGGGTTCGATCTGTTCGACGAGGGCGCGCGGGAACGGATCGAGCAGGTACAGTGGCGACTTGCTCAACGTCTTCTCCAGCTCGGCGACATCGTGATCATCGAATGGGGCTCATGGGACCGCGCCGAGCGCAGCGTCCTCCGACAGCGTGCCCGCGAGCTCGGCGCCGCCGTAGAACTCCGGTTTCTCGACGAGCCGTTGGAGGTCTTGTGGGCTCGCGTCCACGCCGCACGTGCATTCATCGGCGATGCGGGCGTCACACGCCGTGATACTGCCCGGGTTCAAGGGGTCGTCGCAAACACATCCTTGTTGCAGTGAGACTAGATGATCGTTGAGGGCTGCTTCGGCGGGAGTTCCCGGGCGGACGCCGGTACCGGGGCGGCGGCCATGTCATGGCACTGCGGAGGCGCCGGGAATCGCCGGCACCCGGGAGCAGCAGCGAGCGGGTCCGGCAATGCAGCTATCGCGGTAAGCCGACCGGACGGCATGAAATGCGACTACGGCCCTATCGGCCCGGTCTGCTTGAGCAGGCCGACGACATTTCCTTCTGGGTCGCAGAACATGGCGAACGACGCGGACTCGTTGATGGCGGTGGGCGGCACCAGCCGGCGACCGCCAAGGTGCTCGACATCGGCGAGCTTCTCGTCGAGATCGTCGACCCGGACGTAGACGGTCACGCGGGGCGGGGTGTCACCCCTCGTGCGCATGATGCTGCCGCCGAGTCCGCCGCCGACCGGCTGCACCAGTGAGTAGTCGGGGCCGGCGTCGGTGATGGTCCAACCGAACACCTTGGCGTAGAACTCCTGCAGCGCGGGCGCGTCCCGCCCGCCGATCTCCCAATGCACCACAGGGTGGGACATCGCCGACCTCCTCGTGCCGACCGAATGCTCCAGATACCTGCAACGCTAGGAGGCCCGTCCGGGCTCTTACAGGGACGAAGGTCCCGAACTGATCCGGGTGCAACCCGGATCAGCATGGTGCAGTACGCCGGCCGGATCCTGCGCCATCCCGGCAAGACCAACGTCGAGGTCCGCGACTACGTCGACGCCGATGTCGGTGTACTGGCCGCCATGTGGCGCAAGCGTTCGCGCTCGCTGATAGGGACCCGGACGTCCCACCAGGGGTAGGTCTTTTCGTGACGTGGCTGCCGGCAGTCCGACGCCCAACCGGCGATCGAGGTTCCTCGCGGTAGGTACGGAGGCGCTATGCACGGCGAGTACGGCGTGTTCATCGGGTTGGACGTGGCACGGGCGAGCACCAGCGGTCGGCTTGGCGCCGAAGGGCAGGTGGCTGCACGACGCACCGCTGGCAACACACCGAGGCCCGAGGCGGGGGAGCTCGCCGACGCGAACCCACGCGACCGGTCGGTCGCGCGCTGGTTCGGTGTCTGCCATGTGGTCGGGACCGCCGCGATGGTGTGGATCCTGGTCAACCTGAGCCTGCCCGCGCTCATCGGCATTGGGATGTGGCTGGTCGCCAACCTGGCGGCGTTGTCGGTCTGGTCGGTGGCGTTCTGGGAGTCAATCGTCGCCACCGCGTACCTGCTAGTCGTCTCCGCGTTGCCGGCGGTGCTCGCGGTGCGGGAACGGTGCCTGCGCCGAGCCGGAGTACTGCGATGAGCGGAGTACGTGATGAGCGGGGTGCTGGCGCTCTGGCATGACGTCCGCGCTAGCCACTGGGCTGGGTTGCCGGCCCGGCGCCCAGCGGCGCGGGTGCGGCGGGCGTGGCCGGCCACGCGGCTTGGGCCGGGCTGGAGGCTTGGGCTGGGCCTACCGCGCCGATCCGCGGGAATGGCTCGATCGAGAAGATCACCTCCACCGGCACCTCGAAGTACGCCGCGATCCGCAGGGCCAGATACAGGCTGGGGCTGAACTCGCCCCGTTCGAGGTAGCCCACCGTTTGGTAGTGGACGCCCAACGCGTCCGCGAGCTGCCGGCGCGAGATTCCCCGCTCCACGCGCAGCATGGCGATGCGGTTGTATATGGCCTCGCTCATGTGACCCTCTGCAGGGCCCTCTCCCGCCGGGCGGCGACGCTGGACCCCGACTCCCGGCGAGCCATCCGGCGCAGGACGATCGGCGCTACGACGAGACCCAGCACCGCCCAGACGCCGAGCACACCGAGCGTCTGCAGGTGCCGCCAGGAATGGCCGATCTCGGCTGCCGCCATCTCGGGTGGCAGCAAAGCCGAACGCATGCCGAGCCCGAGCCAGTAGATCGGGAAGATCTGGCCGATCACCTGCAACCACGCCGGGTAGTTCGTGATCGGGTAGAAGATGCCCGACGTAGCGACGAGCCCGAAGATGGGCAGCATCACCAGGCCGAAGTTGCGTGGGTTCGAGAACAGCGACCCGATGGTCGCTCCCAACGGGAGGGTCGCCATGAGGCCGAGAGGGACGACCCAGGCCATGGTCAACCACGTGCCGGTGTGCCCGAGCGTCAAGCCGTCGAGCAGGAACAGGCCGGGGGTCACTTGGAGGACGAGGCCGATGATGGTCATCGAGGACACTAGGACGATCTTGCCGATTAGGTAGCCCAGCATGCCATTTGGCACCGCCTTAGCGCGCAGCAGCGTGCCGTCCTCGCGCTCGACCGTGAGCACCTGCGCGAGCGTCACCAGGCCGCCGAAGGCGATGCCCATGCCGAGGGCGCTGGGCAGCGTCCTGGAGCCCAATGAGAAGGTCGTCCCGGGCACCTTCGCGCCCCCCATGAACACGACGACCAGCGTGAAGGCGATCGCAGGGAAGAGGTAGGTCCAGAGATCTTGGCCGTTCCTGAACGTCTGGCGCAACTCGATCCAGCCGCGCGAAACTCCGGCTCGGACCGCCGCCAGCATCGTGTTCATCGGGCCGCCTTCTCGAATGCGCGGACGGCCGCCTCGCCCCTGCCCGCCTCGTGCTCGCGGACCAAGGCCATGTAGGTGTCCTCCAAGCTCGCGCGGCGGACCTCCAGGTCGCCGATGGCTTCGCCGTACTGCTGGAAAAGCTCCCGTACGAACCGGGTGGCGTCCGCACTGGCGTGTACGAACCGAGCGGTGCCCTGGGTCCAGCGCACCTCCGCGTCCGTCGACATACGGCGGGCCAACTCGTCAGCGGAACCGTTGGCGATGATCGACCCGCCCGCGAGGATGAGGATGCGATCCGCCAGCTTCTCGGCCTCGTCCAGATCATGCGTCGTGAGCAGGATCGTCGTTTCGTCGATGTCCGAGAGCCGGTGCACGAGATCGTGGAACTCCCGCCGCGCCTCCGGATCGAACCCGGCCGTCGGCTCGTCGAGGAAGAGCAGCTCGGGCCGCCCGACGATGCCGATGGCGACGTCGAGCCGGCGCCGCTGGCCGCCGGACAGCCGGCCGATCCTCTTGCCGGCATGCTCGGTCAGCCCGACGGCCTCGACCAGCGCGTCCACGTCCCACGGGCGGTGGATGCGGTCGGTGGAGTACGGCGCATAGTAGGTGCCGAGGTGCGCCAGGAGCTCGCGGACCCGCCACTTGCCATGGTCGCGCCACGACTGGAGCACGACGCCGAGCCGAGCACGCCAGCGCTCGTCGCCCCGCTGCGGATCCACGCCGAGCACTCGGACATGGCCGGCCGACCGCATCCGGAAGCCCTCCAGGATCTCGATCGTCGTGGTCTTACCCGCGCCGTTCGGGCTGAGCAGCGCGAGGACCTCACCCCGGTGCGCCTGGAACGTGATGCCAGTGAGGACATCCGTTGTCCCGTACCGCATCCACATGTCACGGACGTCGAGGACGGTGTCCTCGCTGGGCGGCTCGATGATCTCGGCTCGCGCACCCAGCTCCCCCACCACGGTCATAGACCTCTACCCTCCCATCTAATGTCTGTGGCGTAGAATAGCACATGTGCTACATCACCGAGGGGTCATGGAACGTACGCCCTCCGGGCCACCCGGTGGCGTCTTGGCGACCGGCTGGCCCAGCTGCTCACCACGAATGGCGCACGATCGGGTTCGGCGTACCGATTCGCCTTGTCGCCGAGGGGTGTCGGCGGCGGGTTGTTGACCGTCCTCGGAGTCAAGCAGTGCCTGGACGCGGAAGAACTCGCGACACGCGTCGGCCGGGCCGTCCTCCAAGCGGCGCAGGTACACGCCGCCGCCGGCCGGATCAGGTGCTCGGCGTACCGGGCGGCAGCCAGTTGCCCGCGCGTGTGCGCTTATGCCACTGACGGCGTAGTGCGCGTAGCTGTGCGGGGGCGCATAGGTCACTGCAGACCGGTGTCGCTTCGGGCCGGCTGAGTCATCCTCCGGCGCCGACCGGCCGAACATCAACGGAGCGACGGTGTCGGTCGGCCTCTCGATGATCACCAGGTAATACCTATCGGCACCGCCGGCCCGCATCCGCCAATCAGGCAACGCAACAGCGCCAACCCGCTCCTTGAGGTGGCAAGCCCTCAGCCTGACCGCACCGCAATGTCCGGTACCCACACGTTCGTCAGCTGACCGGGCCACCAACCGAAGGCCACTGACGATCGCGTCGTCGTTCGGCGAGAGCTGGCAGGACTCTCATCACGCCGAACCCGTCCGGCGCCCGGCACGGTGTGCTGCGGGGACCGCCCGACCGGATGCCCGCGTCTGGACTCGCCACGAAAGTACGGCCGGGTGGCGGTGGCCGGCACGAATTTGGCCGTCCACTGCCTCCCGGCCAGTCGGTGTCAGATGACGCGGATGTTGGCCGCCTGCGGGCCCTTCGCGCCCTGGGTGACGTCGAACTCCACCCGCTGGTTGTCGTCAAGGCTGCGGAACCCGTCTGACGAGATGGCCGAGTAGTGGGCGAACAGGTCAGCCCCGCCACCGTCCGGGGTGATGAAGCCGAAGCCCTTTTCCGAGTTGAACCACTTGACGGTACCGACAGCCATTTTCTGCTCCTTCGCAAGGCCGATTGAGACCACACCGCGTGGACTCCACGTCGCCGCGTTGATCACCCTGGTTCCGGAGACGACCGGCAATACAAACCGCGCCCGGAAATCAGATACCCACCAGGCGCGGCAAAGTATACGGAAACCAATACTGCAACTGATCTATCGTAGCACGTCCGAGCACGGTGTCAGACGCAGCCAGCCCGCAGCGGGATAAGGTCACGTTCGAGTTGATCGAACAGGACCGGCTGCGGGTGCGCACCTTCGGCGGTAACGGGACCCCGATTGCCGAGCCGGTCGAGGGTTGACCTTTACCGGTACCCGGAGACCGCCGCACAGGCCAGCGAGCGCGGCCGGGCCGGCTTCTTTGCCGGCCCACCGCCGGCCGCACCCGACAGGCCCGGGCGCGTGTGACATCGCAGCGAAGGCGGACGCCGTGATGCCCAGGGATGCTCCGATTAGGACGGTGCGGCTGTCCTGCACCACTCCGATCTGCTCGGCTGCACCCCCGTCCGGTCGGCGACAAGGTGTGGTGAGGCGTCGGGCGACGTGCCGGCCGATGCCGTTGCGGCCCTCCACCGCCCAGACCCGCTCCTTGTACTGCCGGCCAAGCTTGAGCATCGCCTGGCAGCCGTCCCGGTCGGCGCCCTTCGATAGAACTGTCAGGGTTGGTCCGCCAGGGCGGCAGCGAAACGCGAAGCGAGCGTCGCGACCGCGGCACGGAGTTCTTGCCCGCCATCGACGCGGAAGGCGAACGGCACGCTCGCCAACCACTCCTGCGCATACATCGCCGGATTGCTCGTGCTGCCGACGAGCACGCACCCGTCTCCCGATCGTTCAAGCCGTCCCATGGGAGGGCGGATCCACGGCGCCACCTCAGCCAGTGGAGCGTCGAACACGACACGGGTGGAGAACTCCCACCCAGTGCCCAGGTTCTCTTCCACTGCTGCCACCGGGTCGAGGCCGTCGGGCGGGTCGAACTCGTGTGCGGTCTGCTGGACCGCGCGGACCCGGTCGACCCGGTAGGTGCGGATCGCGTCCGCGTGATGGGAGTGACACAGGAGGTACCAGCGCCCGTAGCGGACGACGACCGCCCAGGGGTCCACCTCGGCCTCCCACTCGTTGCCGGACTCGCTCCGATACGTGACCAGCACGCTACGTCGGGCCGCGATGGCAGCCACGAGTGCGCTGGTGGTGGCGGGATCTGGACGGGCCGAGTACCGGTCGGGCGCAGCTGACGCGTGCTCTCGCAGCGTCGCCGCTTGCCGGCCGACGCTCTCGGGCAGTGCCCGGATGACCTTGTCCAGGGCAGAACCGACGAGGTCGTTGACGTCGGCGGCTGCCGGCTGGCCGTCGAGCGCCGCCATGACCAGACCAAGTGCCTCGGGCTCCGTGAAGACGACCGGAGGCAGCCTCGTCCCGCGCCCAAGCCGGTACCCGCCATAGGGGCCCCTGGCTGACTCGACCGGGATGCCCGCCTCTCGGAGGATCGCGACGTACCGACGCGCGGCCCGCTCCGTGACACCCAACCACGCGGCGAGTTCGCCGGCCGTCGCGCCGGGGCGGGTCTGGAGGATCTCGATGGCACGCAGAGCGCGTGCGGTGGGGCTGAGATCGGTCGGCACCCGAGCATACTAGGTAGTCATGGGATTGACCGGAAGTAGATCGTCCGGAACTGGTCCTAGCGTGATGTCCATGACCGAGTTCCGCGAGCAGGACCTCACCGGAGCACGCTTCGAGCGCGTGAACCTCCGGGGCGCCACCTTCACCCAGGTGTTCCTCAATGACGCCAGCATGCACGCAGTCAACTTCACCGGGGCACAGATCCGCGGCGCCCTGTTCAACGAGAGCCGCATGCGCGGCGTCGAGCTGGTCAGCGTCGAGATCAGCGGCGAGCTACAGAACGTCGTCGTGAACGGCGTCGACATCGCACCGCTCGTCGACGCCGAACTGAACCGTCGCATGCCCGAGCGGGCGAAGATGCGCCCCGACGACACCGACGGGTTCCGTGCGGCGAGGGCGATCCTGGAGCGGCTGTGGGAGGACACCGTCGCGCGTGCGACGACACTCCCCGAAGCGGAGCTCCACCGCAGCGTCGACAACGAGTGGTCCTTCATCCAGACCCTGCGGCACCTCAACTTCGCCAGCGCTGCCTGGGTGGGCCGGATGATTCTCGGCAACGCCTCGCCGTGGCACCAGTTGGACCTGCCGTGGGACGAGGCGCCCGGGTGGGACGGCATCCCGTGGGACCGCGAGGCACGACCCTCTCTCGACGAGGTGCTCACGATCCGACGCGAACGCCAGGCGATGGTCCGCCACGTCATGGAGTCACTCACCGATGAGCAACTCGCCTCCGAGGTGACTCGCACCGAGCCCGGCTGGCCCCGGGTGGAGAACTTCCCCTTCAAGGAATGTCTCCGCATCGTGCTCAACGAGGAATGGGAACATCGGCTCTATGCCGAACGTGATCTGACCCTGCTGGAGAAAGAGAACTGATCATGGACATCTTGCTCATTGCTGGCCTGTGGCTCGACGGATCTGCATGGGACGATGTCGTGCCCACGCTCGAGGCACTCGGCCATCGCCCTGTGCCGCTCACCCTCCCGGGCCAGGGTGACGGATCTGCGTCCGCCACGCTCGACGACCAGGTGGGAGCGGTGCTCGCCGCCGTGGACTCATCGTCCGAAAAGCCCATGGTGGTGGGGCATTCCGCCGCCTGCACCCTGGCTTGGCTGGCCGCCGACGCGCGACCGGAGAAGGTGGCCAAAGTCGCCCTCATCGGCGGCTTCCCGTCCGCCGACGGGGAGTCCTACGCCGACCTCTTCGAGCTGAAGGACGGCGTCATGCCCTTCCCCGGCTGGGGCCCATTCGAGGGGCCAGACTCTGCTGACCTTGACGAGGAGGCCAGGCGCAGCATCGCGTCTGCTGCGATCCCCGTCCCCGAGGCGGTGGCCAAGGGCGTGGTGCGTCTGGCGGACGAGCGACGGTTCGACGTCCCGGTCGTGCTCGTGTGCCCCGAATTCACCCCAGCCCAGGCTCAGGAGTGGATCGGCGCCGGTGACGTGCCCGAGCTGGCCAAGGCCAAGCACCTTGACTTCATCGACATCGACTCGGGCCACTGGCCGATGGTCAGCAAGCCGATCGAACTTGCCCGGCTCCTTGCTGCAGCTGCTGCCGAGGACTGACATGGCGCCACAGCCAGGGGCCGGATCGCTCACCGTGGTTCCCGCCAACCAAGCCAGCTTCGGCGACTTGCAGGCGATCTTCCGCACACGTGGTCAAGCCTCACGGTGCCAGTGCCAGCGCTACAAGCTGGCGCCGCTCGAGTCTTTCGGGTCGACGCCGGTCGAGGAGCGAGCACACCGACTCCGAGTCCAGACCTCGTGCGGCGACCCCGGCAGCCCCGAGACGAGCGGACTCGTCGCCTACCTCGACGGCGTCCCGTGGGCTGGTGCGCCGTCGAGCCTAGGTGCAACACGAGAGCCTGCTTCGCAACCAGAAAGTGCCGTGGTCCGGCCGGGCCGAGGACAAGCAGGACTGCACAATCTGGGCGATCATTCTTGCGGGCTCCTGACCCCGTTTCAGGGTTCACGGAGGTGACCCGACCGGCCAAGCGGCGAGCAGTCGTGCGTGTCGAGCTCGCTAGCCGGGAAGGTGGGAGCACTCGCGCTCGAAAGGACTCGACGATGTCGTACACGATCCGACCCCTCGACGCCTCCACGTGGGATGCCTTCGCGGAGCTTGTCGAGCGCAACAACGGAATCTTCGGCGGGTGCTGGTGCATCGGTTACCACCCGGAGTGCGGCCAGAAGGGGATCAGCCATCGCGCGGTCAAGGAGGACCGGGTCCGGACAGGTCGCGCTCACGCCGCGCTCGTCCTCGACGAGGACGGCGCCGCACAGGGGTGGTGCCAGTTCGGCAGCCCAGAGGAACTCCCGGGCATCAAGCACAAGCGCGAGTACGACAAGGACGCGCCGCCCCGTCCCGACTGGCGGATCACCTGCTTCTACGTCGACAAGAAACATCGCGGTCAGGGCATCGCACGGGCGGCGCTGGAAGGCGCACTCGACCAGATCGCCCATACCGGCGGCGGCATCGTCGAGGCCATCTCCGAGGTGACCACCGGCCGCGAGGCGCCGGGCCGTTTCCTGTTCAGCGCGACCGTCGAACTCTTCGAGCAGTACGGATTCACCCGCGACCGGCAAGTTGGCAAGCACGCATGGATCGTGAGCAGGGTGGTCGACCCGGTGTGACCGTTCGCTGCCAGGCCTCCACCAAGTTCTTCCCCGTCCCAGATTTCGCACGCGAATGCCGCGAACCGCGCTTACGCGATGCCGCCGGACTGGACGACGCCGAAACGTTACGGTGATTGGTCGGTCCTACTGGTGCTGGGCACTGCGACGTAGGTGCGCCAGCTGCACGGTCAGCGTAGAGGGCTTCGGACGACGAGGTCGTCTTGATCCGGTCAAGTTTCATGCGGCGAGGCCGGATTGTTGGATGAGTTTGTCCAGCGGTGGCTCGTCCGGCTGGCCACGAGTCCGGGTCAGCCCCGAGCATCCGGGTGAGGTGGCTGCGGAGGTCGGCGTTGGTGAACCCGTGCGGGTGCAGCCGGAAGATGAGCAGCACGGCGAGCAGTGCCTGGGCGCGGGGGCGCCGAAACGCAGTCCGGCGGCGTGTTGGCCGCTGGTGGCGGTGGGCTGGGTCAGTGCGGTGAAGGCGCGCGGCGTGACACCGGAGTTGATGATCCGGGTGCGGAACACGCCCGGGCTGCGTTGCTTGCTGCACGTCGGACACATCAGCCACGACCCCCGCCGCCGGCGCCGATGCGCCCCGGCCCGGCACGCCGCACGGTGTTCGGGGGGATGACCTCGCTCGCCTCGACCTCCTCGAGGCCCACCGGCGCTCGGGCCCGCCGCATGGTACCCGCCGGGAGCATGTGCACGGTAGGGCAATGACATTGTTCTATACCGTCGGTGCGTGATCCCCTAATCTGAAGCCGGCAGTCCCGGGTAAGGGGACGCCGATGCGGATTGGTCTGCATTTCGTTGGCGCTCAACAGCCCTACGAGGAGGCACCGTGCGATCGGTCGTCAATTGGGTAGGTCGAGCCACCATGCTGTGCGTGTTGGTGTCGTCGACCGCAGTGGTCGGCGTGGCCCCGCCAGCCATTGCGGAGGCGCGTACCGAGCTCTACATCACCTACTATGCGGAGCCGGGACTACAGACCGTGGTGGGTGCCAGCTACTACTGCTATGGGCAACCCTACGGTTGGGGTGAAATCACCTCCTACCGCACCTATGAGCACAATGACTTCTGCTGATCGTGCCCGCCTCCCGTTTCGCTCACGTCGGCCTAGTCCACGCGACCAGCATGACCAGCACGACGCCGGTGCGGGCAAGACGTTTCTCATTCGCAACTCCGTTCTGGGTGAGCCGCGGCTTAGCGTCGATCGCGGAAGAAGCTGGTCGCGTTCGGCGAAGCGCCGGATACCCCAGAAGTCACCGTGGAAGCCGGCAGGGCGCGCAGGGCCAGCAGGGTCAGCCCGAGACCGGCCAGGCCGACCTGTTCGGCGTGCAGCGCAACGGCGCTAGGCCGCCGAGGGTCAGGACGAGCAGGACTTCCTGGGTGGCGTGGGCGACCGAGGACAATGGGTCGCTGGCGAAGACCGGCAACGCGAGTCGGTTGCGCAACAGCGGCCGTATTACCGGTGCCCTTGCGGCGATGGCGTTGGCGGGCCGGGACGGAACCGGTAGCCCATGCCGGGTTCGGTGAGCAGGTGCCGCGGGTGGGCGGGTTCGTCTTCGAGCTTGCGCCGCAGCTGCGCCATGTACTGGCGTAGGTAGTGGGTTTCGGTCTGGTACTGCGTGCCCCACACCTCCTGTAGCAGCTCACGTTGGCTGACCAGCTTGCCGGGGTTGCGGGCCAGGATCTCGACCAGGTGCCACTCGGTGGGGGTCAGCCGCACCTCGCGGCTGCCGTCGGCGGCCTGCACGACCCGATCGGCGAGGTCCACTGTGTACTGTCCGATGCGGACGGTGCTGGGCGGCGCGGCGTTCGCGGCGGTCCGGCGGGTGACTGCGCGGATGCGGGCGAGTAGTTCGTCGACGCCGAAGGGTTTGGTGACGTAGTCGTCGGCGCCGGCGTCGAGGGCGGCGACCTTGTCGCCGCTGCCGGCCCGGCCGGACAGCACGACGATCGGTACGGCGGTCCAGCCACGCAGGCCACGGATGACCTCGACGCCGTCCATGTCGGGTAGTCCCAGGTCGAGCACGACCAGGTCCGGGGGGTGGGCGGCGGCCAGGCGCAGGGCGGCGGCGCCGTCGGCGGCCAGGTCGACGTCGTAGTTGCGGGCGCGCAGGTTGATGCGCAGCGCGCGCAGGATCTGCGGCTCGTCGTCGACGACCAGGATGCTCGTCACGGTGTCGTCCTTCGTTCGCGACTTCGGGACTCGCCTCGTGCGCTCCTTGTGCTCACGCTGTCTCCGCCGCGGTGGACGGGTGCCGGTGCAGCCGATGGAGGATGGCTTGGTCTGCGGCCGCGGCGGCGCCTGCCGCGGCAGGATCGGGGAGTTCGGTGGCGGGCAGGGTGAGCACCCTGGTCAGGCCACCGCCGGGGGTGGTTTCGGGGACAAGGGTGCCGCCCATGGCTTGGGTGAGCCCGCGGGAGAGAGCGAGGCCGAGGCCGACGCCGGTGTCATTGTCGGTGTCGCCGAGGCGCTGGAAGGGCAGGAACACCTGGTCGCGTTGATCCTCGGGGATGCCCGGGCCGTGGTCGATGATGCGCAGTTCGACGTGAGCGTCGTGTTCGCTGGCGGTGACCTCGGGTGGCCGGTCGGATGGGCTGAACGGCAGCGCGTTGCCGATGACGTTGACCAGGACGCGTTGCAGCAGGCCGGGATCGGCGTGCGCGGCGGGCAGGTCGTCGGGGATACGGACGGCGACGGCCCGGCCGGGCTCGCCGAGTTCGTCCAGTGCCCGGGGGACGGCGTCTTCGAGCCAGATCGCGGTCGGTGCGACGCCGAGCGCACCGGCCTGCAGGCGGCTCATGTCGAGCAGGTTGTCGATGAGGCGGGCGAGGCGTTCGTGGGACTCCGCGGCGGTGGCAAGCAGTTCGTCGCGGTCCTCGTCGGAGAAGGCCACCTCCTTGCTGCGTAGGCTGCCGACGGCGGCCATGGCGGACGCGAGCGGGGTGCGCAGATCGTGGCTCACGGCGGCGAGCAGTGCGGTGCGCATCCGGTCGGCCTCGGCGAGCGGGCCGGCCTTGGCTGCCTCCTCGGCGAGACGTTCGTGGCGCAGGGCAAGGGCGGCCTGTGCGGCGAACGCCTCGACGACACGCCGGTCCTCAGCGGCCAACGGGTGGCCACACAGGACGAGGGTGAGGTCCTGGTCGACGGGCACCTCGACGTCTCCCTCGCCCGGGGTGGCGCAGGCTCGACCGCCAACGGTGGCGGCAACCTGCCACGACGTCGGATCGTCGTGGTGGCCTGGGCCGCCGGGCGCGTCGGCGCGGCGTTCCAGCAGCGTGACCGACTCCATACCGAACGTCTCCCGCAGCCGCTCCAACAGGGCGACCAGCGGCCGGGCGCCGCGCAGCACGCTGCCGGCCACGGTGGCCAGGGTGGACGCGTCGGCGCTGGCGCGGGCGGCTTGCCGGGTGCGGCGGGCGGCCAGGTCGACGACGACGCTGACCGCGGCGGCGATCACCACGAACACGATGAGGGCGAGGAGGTTCTCCCGGTCGGCGATGCTGAGCGTGTAGACCGGTGGCGTGACGCAATAGTTGAGCAGCAGGGAGGCGCCGACCGCGGCAGGCAGCGCCGGCCGCACCCCGCCCACCAGGGCGACGGCGACCACGGCGGCCAGGTAGAGCAGGATGTCGCTGGTCAACGAGAGGTCGCCGCGCAGCAGCCAGAGGACGTACGTCAGCAGCGGCAGGCCGACCACGGCCAGACCGGACCCGGCCAGCCGGCGCCGCAGCGACAGCGCAGCCGTGCCCGCCAGGAGCGGCCGGCGGCGGCCCTGGCCGATCTCGGAGTGGGTGACCAGGTGCACGTCGATCGGGCCGGACCGGGCGGTGGTGCTGACCCCGACCCCTGGAGAGAGGATCTGCGCAAGCCGACCGCGCCGGGACGCGCCGAGCACCAGTTGGGTGGCGTTGACGCCGCGCGCGAAGTCCAGCAGCGCTTGGGGGATATCGTTGCCGACCACCTGGTGGTATGTACCGCCGAGGCTCTCCACCAGTAGCCGTTGTTTGGCCAGCAGGGCCGGATCCGCGCCGGCGAGCCCGTCGCTGCGGGCGACGTGGACGGCCATGAGGTCGGCGCCCTTGCCGCGGGCCGCGACGCGCGCCGCCCGGCGGATCAGCGTGTCGCCCTCGGGCCCCCCGGTGAGCGCCACCACTACCCGCTCCCGCGTCTCCCACGTCGTGCCGATCCGGTGCTCGGCCCGGTACCGGTCGAGCTGCTCATCGACCTTGTCGGCCAGCCAGAGCAGGGCCAGCTCGCGCAGGGCTGTGAGGTTGCCGATGCGGAAGTAGTTGCCCAGCGCAGCGTCGACCCTCGCCGCGGCGTAGACATTCCCGTGCACCATCCGCCGGCGCAGTGCCTCCGGCGCCATGTCGACCAGCTCGACCTGGTCCGCCCGCCGGACGACCTCGTCGGGCACCGTCTCGCGCTGGGGTACGCCGGTGATCTGCTCGACGACGTCGTTGAGTGACTCGAGGTGCTGGATGTTCACCGTGGACAGTACGGTGATGCCGGCGTCGAGCAGCTCGGCGATGTCCTGCCAGCGCTTGGCGTTGCGGGATCCGGGCACGTTGGTGTGGGCCAGCTCGTCGACCAGGGCCACCTGGGGGCGGCGGGCCAGCACGGCGTCCACGTCCATCTCGGTGAACGTGGCGTCCCGGTAGGTCATGGTCTTGCGGCGGACGACCTCCAGGCCGCGGATCATGTCTTCGGTGCGCTGCCGGCCGTGTGTCTCCACGAACCCGACGACCACATCGGTACCCCGCCCCTTACGCCGGTGGGCCTCTTGGAGCATGGCGTAGGTCTTGCCGACGCCGGGGGCGGCCCCGAGGTAGATCCGTAGCTGTCCGCGTGCCATGGACAGCACCTCCTTCCTCGAAGCCGCCCCGGAGATCATCCGCGCGCGGGGAACTGCAGGTCCAGCGCGATATTCAGGTCTAGCACGTTGACTCCCGGCTCGCCCATGAAGCCGAGCGCCCGGCCGGTCGTGTGCTCCTCGATCAGGCGCGTGATCGTGGCCACGTCGGTGGCCCGCTCGCGGGCCACCCGGGGTGCCTGCAGCTTGGCGTACCCGATGCTGATGTGCGGGTCCAGGCCAGACGCGCTGGCGGTAACCGCGTCGGCCGGCACCGCCGGGTCGTCTGGTGCGTCGCCCCGGATCGGGGTGAGCACGCCCTGCGAGTAATCCTCGCCTGGCTTGCCGCACTCCACGGTCACGCCCTCGTAGGTGGCGGCGAACGGGGTGGCGGGGCAGGCCTGGTTCACCGAGACCGCTCGGGTCACCGGGCCGGTGAGCCCGTCGCGGTGGTACACGCGCAGGACCGCGCCCACGCCGTCGTCGGTGCAGTAGGGCCGGGTTCCGTCGACCCCTTCGAGTTCGCCGACCGCCTTGCTGCGGGTGCACACCTGGGTCAGCAGGCTCTGCGTACCCTCGTCCGGGTTGCCTTCCTCGTCGACGGCGCCCGGCACCGGCAGGGTGTCTTCGATGCTTTCCGGACCGAGGTTGCTGGCAGCGGTGGACATCGGGTCGTACCCGTCACCGGCCGCGGACGGCCGGCTCTGGAAGTACTTCGGCACCGGGTCGCCATCGGCGTCGGTGAACGCCTGGCCGATAATCCGGCTACCGACCTGTTTCCCGTCGACGCCGTTGACCAGCGAGCCGGCCGCGTTGTCGTTGAGCCCTGGCAGCTTGGCGATTGCCACCATCGCCAGTGGGTACGCCAGGCCGAGCAGGACGGTGAAGACGAGCAGCGCGCGCAGCGCCGCGAGGTGCTGACTGAGCCAACTGGGTAGGCGCATCATGAGATCCCTGGAATGAACTGGACGACGAGCAGGTCGATGAGCTTGATGCCGATGAACGGCGCGATGATGCCGCCCATGCCGTAGACGAGCAGGTTGCGGGACAACAGCTTCGAGGCGCTGCTCGGCCGGTAGCGCACGCCGCGCAGGGCCAGCGGGATCAGCGCGATGATGATGAGCGCGTTGAAGATGATCGCGGACGTGATCGCCGACGCTGGCGAGTGCAGGCCCATGATGTTCAGCCGGTCCAGGCTGGGGTAGACCGCCGCGAACATCGCCGGGATGATCGCGAAGTACTTGGCGATGTCGTTGGCGATGGAGAAGGTGGTCAGCGCGCCGCGGGTGATGAGCAGCTGCTTGCCGATCTCCACGATCTCGATCAGCTTGGTCGGGTCGGAGTCGAGGTCGACCATGTTGCCGGCCTCCTTGGCGGCCGACGTACCGGTGTTCATCGCCACGCCGACGTCGGCCTGGGCGAGCGCCGGTGCGTCGTTCGTACCGTCGCCCGTCATCGCGACCAGCCGGCCGCCCTCCTGCTCCTTGCGGATGAGGGCCATCTTGTCTTCCGGCTTGGCCTCGGCCAGGAAGTCGTCCACTCCGGCCTCGTCGGCGATCGCCTTGGCGGTCAACGGGTTGTCGCCGGTGATCATCACGGTACGAATGCCCATCCGGCGCATCTCGTCGAACCGTTCGCGCATGCCCTGCTTGACGACGTCCTTCAGATGCACGACACCGAGTGCGCGGGCCGGCTGACCCTCGACCTGCTCGGCCACCACGAGCGGCGTACCGCCGGTGGCGGAGATGCCG
>JAEHDK010000071.1 GCA_016880465.1 Micromonosporaceae bacterium | reverse complement strand
AGGCGCCACCAAAAACAATCCCCAAAAACGGGAACCAAAATCGGCACTGGCTTACAAGCACCCTGTTGAGTTCTCAAAAAACAACCACACACCAAACAACCACCCAACCAAGGGCAACCGCTCGGGGCAACTGTTCGAATCTACCCGGTCGGACTCGCAGTGTCAAGCCGGAAACTTCCGACCCGTGCCGCCCCGCCCGGATCCGCCCGTACTGGCACACACCGACAATCGGTGCTTGATCAGTAGGGGGGAGCCACCAGACCGGCCGATCCGTCATTCGGATGACACACCCGCACGGCTCCTGCTGGCTGTTCTACCATACCCGATCGCAGCGGCGATCTCAACTTTCCTCGATGCACCCTTTCCTACGGCCTGCACCCAATGCACCCTCAGTCACCGGTGCCCGGCCGGCGTGCCACAGTGGAGGGCATGGCCCGGTCCGCGTTCACCGACGATGCGCTGCTCGGCCTGCTGTTCCCATTCTGGCAGCTGGTGATCGGGGCGTGCGTGCTCGGTGCCGTGGTCGTCTCGGTCCGGCGCCTGGCTCGCCGCGGTCCGTCCCGGATGAGCCGCGCGATGATCGTCACGGCCGCCGCGATCATCGGGCTGGCCACGATCGGCCTGTTGCTCGACAGCTGGTTCGGCGGCCAGTAACCGCTGGCCCCAGCACGCCGCAGCAGCGCAGCACATGAGCTGCGGGAAGCCGGTCGCGCACCGGTGGCCACCCACGTGCACTCGGCGGATGCGCGTTGCAGTCGATCACGACGCCGTCGAGTTCACTGAGTGGGTGCTTTCGCACCGGTTGACCGATCCGGTGCGCAACAACGTACCCGCGACCCTGCTGCTGACCCGGAGAGACGGCACGGTAGCGACCGAACCGGACGGCCCTTGGCTGCGCGCGCCGGACGCCGCCGGTGAACTGGTCGGGGTGGCCGTCAGTACGCCGCCGCACGGGCTGCTGCCGACTCGGCCCACCCCGGGCCCGAGCTCACGGCCGGCCGCGAGCGCCGAGCCCACGGCCGGGCGTACGTCACAGCCGCCGGTTGGCCAGGCTGGGTAGCTCGCTGCGGATCCGGGCGAGCCGGGTGAAGTCGAGGTCGGCCACCGTCACGCCGACCTCGTCCGGCGCCTGGGCGAGGACCGTACCCCACGGATCGACCACCATGCTGCGCCCGAAACAGGTGCGCCGGGGCTCGTGGTCGCCGATCTGGCCGGCGGCCACGACGAAGCACTGGTTCTCGATCGCCCGGGCGCGCAGCAGCACCTCCCAGTGGTCCCGCCCGGTGTGCATCATGAACGCGGCCGGCACGACGACGACCGTGGCGCCATCAACCGCCAGCCGCCGGTACAGCTCGGGGAACCGCAGGTCGTAGCAGATGGACAAGCCGACGGGTACGCCATCGACGTCGGCCACGACCACCTCGGTGCCGGGCGCGACGGTCGCCGACTCGCGGTAGCTGACCCGTCCGGGGATCTCCACGTCGTACAGGTGGATCTTGCGGTACACCGCCCGCAGCGTGCCCTCGCGGTCGAAGACCAGGCTGGTGTTGTACGTACGCCGCGGGTCGGCCGACGCCTCGTGGAAGGAGCCGGGCAGCACCCACATCCGCAGCTCCCGGGCCGCCTCGGCAAAGAACTTCGCGAACTCGCCGTCGATCGGCTCGGGCGTGGGCGCGCCGTCGTGCGGCCCCAGGTAATCCGTGTACTCCGGCAGAAGGGCGAGATCCGCGCCCGCCACGGCCGCCCGCGCCAGCAGCTCGCGGGCATCGGCAAGGTTGGCGGCGCGGTCGGCCCGCGCGTTGAGCTGGCACACCGCGACTCGCATGGGCGTGAGCCTATCTCCCAGACCGCGGGTCGCCGAAGCCTCGGCCGGCCGGACCGTACCGCCGCCGACACGCCGGGCGGGCCCGGCCGCAATAACACTGGTCATGCCATAATAGTGACTATTCTGGACATCGTGTTGGCCAAGACGAGTGTCCAAGCGGCGAACACCGCCGTAGCCGAACACGTCCGCGCGCTGCGGCTCGCGCGGAGTTGGTCCCTGGACGAGCTGTCCGGCCGGTCCGGGGTCAGCAAGGGCATGGTTGTCCAGATCGAGGGTGCCCGCACGAACCCGAGCGTCGGCACGCTGTGTCGCATCGCCGACGCATTCGGCGTCGCGGTGGCCCGCCTGCTCCAGCCGGCGGCCGAGCGCACCGTACGGATCACCGCGGCCGAGGATGCGCCACTGCTGTGGCGGGGCGGCTACGGCGGGTTCGGCCGGTTGCTGGCCGGGGTCACCGATCCCGACGTCGTCGAGCTGTGGGAATGGCGGCTGGCACCGGGCGAGGAGCACACGTCGGCCGAGTCGCCGCCTGGCCGGCGGGAGCTGGTGCACGTGCTTGCCGGGAGGGTGGTCGTGACGGTCGAGGGCGCCGACCACGTGGTCGAGGCCGGTCAGACGATCGACTTCCGGGCCGACCACGTGCACGGGTACCGCAACGAGGGAAGCGCGATCGCCCGGCTCGTCGTGGTGACGGTGATCCCGGCCGGCTAGTCGCCTGGCTCGCTGCCGGTCACCCGCCGGTGGTCGACGAGCAGCGCCTCCATGCCGACGGGCGCGTACCCCGCGGCCAGGAACGCGCGCACGCTGGCCGCGTTCCCGGGAGCCACCTGCGCCCACAGTGGACGGTCGTCGGGCACCAGGCCGCGGGCCGCCGCGGCCAGGGCGCGACCCAGGCCGCGGCCGCGGTACGCCGGAGCCACCTCGATCGCCACCTCCCAACGACCCGCCAGACCACGGCCCAGCACCAGGATGCCGCCCTCGGTCGACCAGGCCGCGAGGTCGGTGCGGTAGCGGCGGGCCCGGCGTACCCGCGGATGATCTTCGGTCGTCGGGCTGAGCGGGAGCGACCCGCGGCCCGCAGCCGGCGCAAGCAGCAGCAGGTCGATCGCGTTGACCCGGCGGCCAGTGTGCTGGGCCAGGGCACCGAGGAGCGGCGGAGTGAACGCCTCGCTCAGCTCGCCCGGCGGGAGCCGCTCGCGCACCCACGACCCCTCCACCGCGGCGCACACCACGATGTGCCCGGTAAAGCCGAGCACCGCCGACCCACCAGCCGCTGTCGGGGGTACGACGGTGAGCCCGGCGTCGGCGGGAGGAAAATGACCGTTCTCAATGCCTCGAAAGAGCGCGGCGAGGTCTATGCGCTCTTCTCCTCGCGCTCGCGGCGGGCGCGACGGCCGACGAACTCGCGCGGGACGATCGTCGGGTTGACGTTCTCCAGGACCACTTCGCGGGTGATCCCGACGCGGGCCACATCGGGGTTGCTCGGCACCTCGTACATGACGCTGAGCAGCACTTCCTCCATGATCGCGCGCAGCCCGCGGGCTCCAGTGCCGCGGAGCATGGCCTGGTCGGCGATCGCTTCCAGCGACTTGTCGTCGAACTCGAGCTCGACCCCGTCCAGCTCGAAGAGCCGCTGGTACTGCCGGACGAGCGCGTTGCGGGGCTCGGTGAGGATGCGGACCAGCGCGGCCCGGTCCAGGCTGCGTACGCTGGTGATCACTGGCAACCGGCCGATGAACTCCGGGATGAGCCCGAACTTCAGCATGTCCTCGGGCATGACCTGAGCGAACACGTCGTCGGTCGTACGTTCGGAGATCGACCGGAGGTTCGCACCGAAGCCGAGCCCGCCCTTGCCGACCCGGGTCTCGATGATGCGGTCCAGCCCGGCGAAGGCACCGCCGCAGATGAACAGGATGTT
>JAEHDK010000613.1 GCA_016880465.1 Micromonosporaceae bacterium | reverse complement strand
CGCGGGGCGGCGTCGATCACCCGGCCATAGAAGGCATCGCGTCGCGCGCGTCAGCGCCGATCGCCGCACCGGTCGGCGCGTCGAAGAAGTACAGCGCGCCGAGATCGAGCTGCAGTTGCACGGTGCCGCCGGCAGCGACGCGGGCGGCGGCGTCCACAGTGGCCGTCCACATCGCCGTCAACGCGGTGTCGATGCCCGTCGCCGCGGCAGCCGCGGTCACCTGCCCGGTCACGTCGGGTACCTCGAACGGCGGGAGGAAGAGGATGTTCTTCTCGTTGCCGAGCGACTCGACGGCGACCGTCGGTACGACGATGCGCGGCGCGTCGGCCTCGACCGGACCCGCCGCAATGTCCAGCGCGTCCGGGCGCAGCCCGACGAGAACGTCCTTGCCGGCGTAGTCCGCGATGCCACCGCCGGGCGCGGGCCCGGCCGGGGGAAGCGTCCAGCGGTGATCGCCGAGAACGAGGGCGAGGCCGCCCGGCGCCCGCTCGATCCGGCCGCAGGCGAGGTTCATGGCCGGGGAGCCGATGAAGCCGGCGACGAACACGTTGCACGGTGCGCGGTACAGCTCGTCGGATGTACCGACCTGCTGTAAGCGACCCCGGTTGAGCACCGCGATCCGGTCGCCGAGGGTCATCGCTTCCACCTGGTCGTGGGTGACGTAGATCGTCGTGGTGCCGTACCGCTGGTGCAGCCGGGTGAGTTCGCCGCGCATGGCCACCCGCAGCTTCGCGTCCAGGTTGGACAGCGGCTCGTCCATCAGGAAGACCTTCGGCTGGCGTACGATCGCCCGGCCCATCGCGACCCGCTGTCGCTGACCGCCGGAGAGCGCTTTGGGCTTGCGGTCCATGAGCGGCTCCAGGCCGAGCACCGCCGCGGTCTCGGCGACCCGCTGCCGGATCTGCGCCTTCGGCAACCGATGGATGCGCAGGCTGAAGGCCAGATTCTCGGCGACGGTCATGTGCGGATAGAGCGCATAGTTCTGGAACACCATCGCGATGTCGCGCTCCTTGGGCGGGAGGTCGTCAACGGCCCGAGCGTCGATGGTGACGCTGCCGGTCGTGGCGTCCTCGAGACCGGCGACAATGCGAAGTAGCGTGGACTTGCCGCAGCCGGACGGGCCGACCAGCACGACGAACTCGCCATCGGCGATGGTGAGGTCGACGTCCTCCAGCGCGACGGCGCCACCGGGGAACACCTTGCCCAGCCTCGTGAGCACCACCTCGGCCATAACCCGAGCGTGCGCCGGCCGCCGGCCGGCAATCTAGTGGCCAACGACACCACCAGCCGGAGCCGTTGGTCCCTGTTACCGGTTGCTGCATGGGCCGAAGCTGAGCCTGGGGCGGGCTACCGCACCGTCGCACGGACCAGTACCAGGGAGACCGCAATGAAGGGCATCATCGTGATCGGCGTGGGCAACCCGTACCGGCGCGACGACGGGCTCGGCCCCGCCGTCGTGTCCCTGCTGCGCGAGCGTGGCCTGCCCGAGGCCGTCCTGGCCACCAGTCTCGGTGAGACCAGCGACCTCATCGACCTGTGGGAGGGCAAGGAGCTCGCGGTGGTTGTCGACGCCATTCTCGCCGCACCGGCCCACCCCGGCCGCGTACACCGCCTGGCCGTAGGGCAGTCCGCCGGCGACCGCGCCCGGGCGGCCGGTTCGCACGGTCTCGACCTGGGGAACGCCGTCGAGCTGGCGCGCGAGTCGGGCAGGTTGCCGGGCCGTCTCGTGCTCTACGCCGTCGAGGCGGGCGACGCGTCGCTCGGCACCGAGCTGACGCCGCGGGTCGAGGCGGCCGTCGTGCGGTTGGCCGACGAGATAGCCACCGTCGTGTGGGCTGCGCAGCACTCCCGGCGGCCGGCGGCGGTGTGAGGTCAGGTCTCCTCCGGCCGCATCGCGATCGCGCCGGCCGGGCACTCGGCGGCGCAGATGCCACACCCCTTGCAGTAGTCGTAGTCGATGGCGAAGCGCAGGCCCGGACCCAACTTGATGACTGCGTTGTCGGGGCACATGCCGTAGCAGTTGTCGCACTCGAAGCAGTTGCCACAGGACAGGCAGCGACGCGCCTCGTAACACGCCGTCTGTTCGTCCAGTCCGCCGACCACCTCGTCGAACGTGGACAACCTGCGGGCCGCATCGAGCGTCGGTCGGACGGTCGCCGGGGCATCCGAGTAGTACCAGGTGTTCAGGTTCTCGAACGCCGCGAGATCGGGCCGCGACGCCGGCGCGCGGGTGGTGCCGTGTAGCCAGGCGTCGATGTGCCGCGCCGCCCGCTTCCCGTGGCCGGCCGCCGCGGTGACGGTACGCTCGGACGGCGTCATGTCGCCGCCGGCGAAGACACCGGGGCGGCCGGTCATCATGTCCGGGCCGACCTGGATGACACCGTCGCGCACCTCGACGCCGGGCACACCGTCCACGATGGATCGGTCGACATCCTGCCCGATGGCCAGCACGACCGCGTCGGCGGCCAGCTGCTCCGTCAGGCCGGTGGGCCGGGGGAAGCCGGTTTCATCCAGCTCCATGCGCTCGACGGTGATCGCTCCGCCGTCCGCGCCCGCGATGGTGGACAGCCACCGCATCCGTACGCCCTCCTGCTCGGCCTCTTCGACCTCCTCGGGTCGGGCGGGCATCTGGGCACGAGTGCGCCGGTACACGACCAGCGCGTCCGTGGCACCGAGCCGCTTTGCGCTGCGCGCCGCGTCCATCGCGGTGTTCCCGCCGCCGTAGACGACGACCCGGCGGCCGAGCAGCGGCGGATCGCCCTGCGCCACACCGCGCAGGACGGCCAGCGCGTCGAGGACGCGGGCCGAGTCGCCGGCCGGGAGGTACGTGCGCTTTGACAGCTGCGCGCCGATCCCGAGAAACACGGCGTCGAAGCCCTCGGCCAGCGCGGCCGTCAGGTCGGGCACCGCGCACCGCAGCTGGAGCGTCACACCCATGTCGACGATCCGGGCAACCTCCGCGTCGAGCACGTCGCGGGGCAGCCGGTAGGCGGGGATGCCATAACGCATCATGCCGCCCGGCCGCTCACCGGCGTCCCGCACGGTCACGGCATGGCCGAGCCGGGTGAGGTGGTACGCGGCCGCGAGGCCAGCTGGGCCCGCCCCGACGACAAGCACCCGGCGGCCGGACGGTACGGCGCGGACCGGAACCGTCCACCCGCGACGGATTGCCAGGTCGCCGACGAACCGCTCCACCGAGTTGATGCCGACCGGCTGGTCGAGGTGAGCGCGGTTGCAGGCGTCCTGGCAGGGGTGGTAGCAGATCCGGCCCATGATGGCGGGGAACGGGTTGTCCTCCATGATCTGGCGCCAGGCCGCCTCGTACCCGCCGTCCTCGGCGTGGTACAGCCACCGCTGCACGTTCTCACCGGCCGGGCAGGCGTCGTTGCACGGCGGCATCCGGTCGAGATACACGGGTCGCTCGGTACGCCAGGCGCCGGTCTTGTTGGCCAGGCTGGAGCCGACCTGCAGGGTGATGCCGAACGGTGTGCCCATCACGGCGGCCCTCCGTCGAGCAACCCGAACCGGGCGATGTTCCGGTCCGCGCCGGCTTGGATCCGACCGATGACGTCGGTACGTTCCACGGGTTCGAACAGGTGCGCGTACCGCTTCTGCGGTCGCAGGTACTCCCGTACGCCGACCCGATGCCGGATGCCCCGCACGGCAACGACCTCCCCCCGCTCGGCCTCGAAGACCGGGAACAGTCCACTCTCGACGGCCAGCCGGGCGAGGCGGATCGTGTCGCGCGCGGGGCTACCCCAGCCCAGCGGGCACGGTACGAACACGTGCAGGTACCGGGCACCGCGAAACGCCATGGCCCGGATGACCTTGGCCTCCAGGTCGCGCAGGTCCGCCACGGTGGCCGTGGCGACGTACGGGATCTCGTGCGCCATGGCGATGAGCGGGGCGTTCTTGCCCTGCCCGAACGCGTTGCCGGGCGCCGGGCCCACCGCCTGCGTCGTGGCGGTGCGCGCGGCCGGCGGAGTGGCACCGGAGCGTTGCACGCCGGTGTTCATGTACGCCTGGTTGTCGTAGCACACGAACAGCACGTCGTCGTTGCGCTCGAACATGCCCGACAGGCACCCGAAGCCGATGTCCACCGTACCGCCGTCGCCACCCTGGCCGATGACCCGGATGTCCGGCCGGCCCCGGGCGCGCAGCGCGGCCGCGACGCCGGAGGCGACGGCCGGCGCGTTGCCGAACAGGGAGTGCAGCCACGGGACACGCCACGAGCTCTCCGGGTACGGCGTCGAGAACACCTCCAGGCAACCGGTGGCGTTGACGACAACCAGCTGCCCGCCGGTGGCCCGCATGGCGGCGTCGAGCACGAACCGGGCGCCGAGCGCCTCGCCACAGCCCTGGCAGGCGCGGTGGCCGCGGGTGATCGCGTTGGTCCGGCCAGCGCTGGCCTGTACGGCCCGCTGCTCCGGCGCGAGCAGCCGGTTGCCTACCGCGAAGCTGCCGGTCTGGTAGAACTTCACCCGGGTCGCGGGCATCTCAGGCTCCCTCGCAGGCCGGCGCGATAAGGCTACGCCGCAGGTCCAGGAAGGTCAGCGGGTCGAGAGTGCCGGCGCCCGCATCGGCGAGCACGCGCCGCAGCGATGCGCGGGTGACCGGCCGGCCGCCGAGTCCGGCGACGACGGTGTAGCTCTGCTGCCCGGGACCGAGTGCGGGCGCGAGGTCCGCGGTGACGACGCCGCCCGCCCCGACAGCGAAGGCCCGTTCGAGGATGACCACGCGGCGTGCCTGTCGCAGCGCGGCTCGGACCGCGTCGAGCGGGAACGGGCGGAACAGCGTGATGCCGAGGACGCCGACCGACTCGCCTTCCGCACGGAGCTCGTCCACGGTGTCCTTCAGCGTGCCGAGCACGGAGCCGAGGGCGACCACCACCGTCTCCGCGTCCCGGGTCCGGTATGGCCGGACGGGGCGGCCGGCGGGCCGGCCGAACGACGCCGCGAACTCCTCCGCGAGCGCGGGGAGCCGGGTCAGGGCGGCGAGTTGGACCCGGTGGGCGAGGTACCGTACCTCGGTGAACGCCTCGGGGCCGACCATCGCGCCAATGGTGACCGGCTCGGCCGGGTCGAGTAGCTGGCGCGGCCGGTACGGCGGCAGGTAGGCGTCCACGGCCTCCTGGGTCGGGACCGCCACCTCCTCGTACGTGTGGGTCAGTACGAAGCCGTCCATGCACACCATCACCGGCGTCGACAGTTCCTCGGCCAGCCGGAACGCCTGCACATGCAGGTCGACGGCGTCCTGGTTGTGCTCGGCGTAGAGCTGGATCCAGCCCGAGTCGCGCTGCGACATGGCATCGCTGTGATCGTTCCAGATGTTGATCGGGGCGCCGATCGCCCGGTTCGCGACGGTCATGACGATCGGCAGGCCGAGTCCGGCGGCGTTGTAGAGCGCCTCCACCATGAAGAGCAGGCCCTGGCTCGCGGTCGCGGTATAGGCCCGGGCGCCCGCCGCCGAGGCGCCGATCGCCACCGACATCGCGGCGAACTCGCTCTCGACGTTGATGAACTCGCAGCCGCCCAGGGTGCCCGCCTTCACCAGCGCGCTGAGCCCCTCCACGATGTGGGTCTGGGGCGAGATCGGGTACGCGCCCACGACCTGCGGTCGGCACAGTGCGACGGTCTCCGCCACCGCCCGCGAGCCTTCGATCTGGCTAAGCATGGAGCGGCTCCTGCACCGTTTCGCGGACCAGCGTGTACGCCGCGGCGGCGGCGGCGGCGTTGCCGTCGCCCACCGCACCCTGGAACCGGTCCCTGATCGCGGTGATCACCGCGTCCAGCGGGACGAGACCGCGGCTGAGCGCCGCGAACCCGCCCAGTAGCGCGGCGTTCGGCAATGGTCGTCCAAGATGGACAATGGCGAGCTGGGTGGCCGGCACGAGGACGACGCGGTCCGGCGTGAGCTCCTCGATGCCCAGCTGCTCCCACGGCCGGCGGGTGTTCAGCAGGACATACCCGTGCGGCGGCAGGCCGTCGAAGACCGCCACCCGCTGGATCAGGGTGGAGTCCTGGACGATCAGCACGTCCGGCTGGAGCACCGGCTCGCGCAGCCGGATCGGCCGCGTATCGATGCGGCAGAAGGCCACGATCGGGGCGCCGGTCCGCTCCGATCCGAAGCTCGGGAACGCCTGCGCGTGCCGGCCCGCGGTGAACGCGGCCACCGACAGCAGCTCGGCGGCCGTGACGACACCCTGCCCACCCCGCCCGTGAATGCGTACCTGGAACATGGCTCATCCGACCAGCGGCTGGACCGCCGCGGAGAGCGCGGCCAGACCGGCCTTCGCGTCCGCGAAGAACATTCCGGTCTTCGGGTTGGTGTAGAGCTCGTTTTCGATGCCGGCGTAGCCGTGCCCCATCGACCGCTTCAGGACGATGACATGCGCGGCCTGGTCGACGTCGAGGATCGGCATGCCGGAGACCGCGTTCCCGGGCCGGCGGGCGGCCGGGTTGGTGACGTCGTTCGCGCCGACGACCAGTGCCACGTCGGCGCGGGGGAACTCCGCGTTCGCCTCGTCCAGCTCGCGCATCTGTCCATAGGGGACATTGGCCTCGGCGAGGAGCACGTTCATGTGCCCGGGCATCCGGCCGGCCACCGGGTGGATGGCGTAGGTCACCTCGATGCGGTGCGACTCGAGGAGCCGGACCAGGTCCTGGGCGGCATGCTGGGCCTGCGCCGCGGCGAGCCCGTAGCCGGGCACTATCACGACCTTGCTGGCGTACCCGAGCTGGATGGCGGCGTCGTCCGCCGAGATCTCCCGTACCCCCGCCGCCGGGCCGCCGGGCCCGGAGGGACCGTTGTCGCCGGTGCCGAAGCCGCCGACCATGATGCTGACCAGGGAGCGGTTCATCGCGTCGGCCATCAGCTTGGTGAGGATGGCGCCGGAGGCACCGACCAGGGCGCCCGCGATGATGAGCACGTTGTTGCCGATGACCAGGCCGGCCATCGCGACCGCGGTGCCGGTGCACGCGTTGAGCAGGGAGACGACGACCGGCATGTCGGCGCCGCCGATCGGTAGCACCATCGCGACACCGAAGCCGGTCGCGGCCAGGGCCAGTACGGCGATCGCCGCGGTACCGCCCACCCCGGCGGCGACGAAGCCACCGGCACCGAGCATGACGACGGTCAGCGCCGCGGTGGTGACCCGGGTGCCCGGAAACACGACCGGCCGCCCGGGTACGAGCCCCTGCAGCTTGCCCGAGGCGATGAGCGAGCCGGCGAACGTGATTGCTCCGATCAGCACGTCCAGCGCGGTGGGCACGGTCACGCTCAACGCGGTGTGGCCGCTGACCTCGTGCAGCGCCACCAGGGCCGCCGCACCGCCACCCACCGCGTTGAAGAGGCTGACGAGCTGTGGCATGGCGGTCATCGCAACGGCACGGGCACTGTAGAGGCCGGCGATGGCGCCGACCGCGAGACCCGCGCCCAGGGCGATCCATCCGCCGGTGGTGGCCCCGGACCGCACCACCTGCACCGCGGTCGCGGCGATGGCGGTGACCATGCCGGCCGCCGACAGCTGGTTGCCGCGCCGCGCGGTGGCGGGCGAGTTCATCAGGTGCAGGCCGAGCACGAAGCACACGGCCGCAGCGAGGTAGACGATGGTCACGGCCGGTCACCCGGCTTACGGAACATCTTCAGCATCCGGTCGGTCACCACGTACCCGCCGACGACGTTCATCGCGGCGAAGGCCGCCGCGACGAACGCGAGCGCGTACCCGACGAGGTTGTCGGCGGTGACCGCGATGAGCATGGCGCCGGCCAGGACGACACCGTGGATGGCGTTGGCCGCGGACATCAGCGGCGTGTGCAGCGTTGCCGGTACCTTGCTGATGACCTCGAGCCCGACGAGCAGGCTGAGCACGAAGATGGTGAGTTGGGCTGTCATGGCGTAATGCCTTCGGATTCGATGAGTCGGGCGACGGCCGGGTGGACAATCTTGCCGCCGTGCGCGACGACGACCCCGGCCTGGATCTCGTCGGCGAGGTCGATCACCGGCTGGCCGTCCCGGACCAGGTGGCGCAGGACGGCGGCCATGTTGCGGGAGTACGCCGCGGAAGCGGCGGTCGGTACGGTGGCGGCCAGGTTCTCGGCACCGACGACGGTCACGCCGTTGTCGGTCACGATGATCCGGTCGGCGCGGGACGGCGCCACGTTGCCGCCGTGGGGGCCGGCGGCCAGGTCCACGATGACCGAGCCGGGCGCCATACCCTTGACGGCCTCATCGCTGACGAGCAGCGGGGGACGCCGGCCGGGCACCCGGGCGGTGGTGATGACCACGTCGTGCCGGACGATCTGCTCGGCCAGCGCGTCCTGCTGCCGCTGCACTTCGCCGGCGTCCAGAGCGCGGGCGTAGCCGCCGTCGGCCTCGCCGCCCGCGGGCTGGTCGAGCGCGAGGAACGTACCGCCGACGGACTCCACCTCGGACCGCGACTCGGGACGGATGTCGTAACCCGCGACGACCGCACCCAGTCGGTGGGCGGTACCGATCGCCTGCAGCCCGGCCACACCGGCGCCGAGCACGAGTACCCGCGCCGGGCGAGCGGTGCCGGCCGCGGTCACCAGCATCGGGAAGTACCCGCTGAACAGGTTCGCGGCGACCAGGACCGCCTTGTAGCCGGCCACGTTGGCTTGTGAGGTGAGCGCGTCCATGGCCTGCGCGCGGCTCAGCGTGCGGGGCAGGCCGTCGACGCTGATGACCGTGATGCCGCGCCCAGCCAAGCCGACGACGTATGCCGGGTCGGCGAGCGGGTCGAGCAGGCCGATGACCACCTGCCCGGCACGCAGCCGCTCGGCCGGCGGCCGGCCGATGCCGACGACGACGTCCGCGGTGGCGTACATCTCCCCGGCCGTGAGCACCTGGGCACCGGCCTGCGCGTATGCGCCGTCCGCGAACCAGGCCGCCGCGCCCGCACCGGACTCCACCGCGACCTGCAGCCCCGCGGAGTCCAACGCGCGCACCTGGTCCGGGACCAGGGACACCCGTCGCTCGCCGGGAGCGCACTCCCGTACCACGCCGACTACGACTGGACGCATCGGTACACCTCCTGAAGGACAGTTCTGCTGGCCCCAGTGTTCGTGTTCGCGGTCGGCCGCGGGAGCGCCGGACGCCCTTACCGACCCGGGCCAAGGTCCCGTGCGATGCGGGTCCGTCGCCGATAACGGCGCGGCGGGTTTGGCTCTAGCGTCAAGGCATGACGTTGGCACATTGGCGGGAGACGCTGATGGCTCCGCTCGACCGGGTGCGGCTGTCCCGGCTGGGCAACGCCATTCCGATCGAGGAGTACGAGGACGACACCAGCTATGTCCTCCGCGCCGAACTGCCCGGAGTCAACGCGGCCAAGGACATATCGGTCAGGGTCGCCGACGGCGAGCTGACCGTCGTGGTGGAGCGGCTGGAGCGGTACCGGGCCCGGGCTCGTTCCGAGTTCCGGTACGGCACCTTCCGGCGCACCGTGGTGTTGCCCAGGCGTGCCAAGGACGCCACCGTGGCCGCCTCGTACACCGATGCCGGCATCCTCGAGGTCACGGTGGAGCTGACCAGGATGGCGCCGATCGGCCGTACCGTGGCGGTCAGGCCCGATGCGGTCGGCCCATTGCCGGCGTCTCGGGCCATTGGGCGCGACCGTTAGGTCCGAAGGACTCTCACCGGCCCCGGGTGGCCGCGATCCGATGGAGGTGAGACAGAGAGGAGGTGTTGACAATGTTGGCGACTCGCTTGCGCGGAAACCTCACTCCGTTCGACTGGGCCGACTTGTCCTGGTTCCCGTTCGTCGAGCCGACGATCCGCATCGAGGAGTTCCTCGACGAAAGCCGGTACGTCGTACGGGCGGAGCTACCTGGCGTCGATCCGGCGAAGGATCTCGACCTGACCTACGTGGAGGGCGCGCTGCGCCTGACCGTGCGCCGCACCGGTGACCACCGGGAGAAGGGCCGCTCGGAGTTCCACTACGGCTCGTTCCACCGCACGATCACGCTGCCGGCCGGTACGAAGGATGACACGATCCGCGCCCGGTACGCGAACGGGATCCTGGAGGTCACCGCGACCATCGGTGAGCCCGTCGGGTTGGGTGTCCACATCCCGGTCGAGACCGGGAACGGCCAGGTCAAGTCGATCAGCAAGAAGAGCTGACCCGGCTACCGCGAAGGACCCGACCTCCAGCAGGCCGGGCCCTTCGCGGTAGCCGGACACGGAGTAAGGGGCCAAGGGGCCGCCGGCTCCGGGCAGCCGGACCCTGACGCCCGGCGACCGGACAGCGCAGCGTTGGGCAATATAGGGAGGTGTGCCATGCAATTCGGACTACCCGATCGGGTCATCGCTGCCACGGAGGACACGTGCGACATGGCGGCCGTGGTGGACCAGGCGGCCACCGAGGCCGGGCGCCGAGGACTGCCACTGCATCTGTACGCCCAGGCGAGCCGGCCAGCCACCGACGCGATCCGCCGCGCCCGTTCCACCTGGCCGGGGCTCGACGTAACCGCCTCGCCGGCGGGTGTCGACCTTGCCGCGACACTCGTCTCCGAGTCCCGCGCGGCTCGCGTCGTCGTGGTCGGCAGGCCCCTTGCCGGGGCGCCCGCGGTCTCGGTCCATGGCTCGGTTGCCGCGCACGCACACTGTCCGGTCCTGGTCGTCCCGCCTGATGTCGGCGCGGTCCTCGACGGTCCGGTGCTGGTCGGCCTGGACATCTCCGCAACCGACGACCCCGCGCTCGCGTTCGCATTCGAGGAGGCCGATCTCCGGCACAAGTCGCTGCTGGCGGTACACGTGTGGACGGGCGTACCGCGCAACGACCTGAACCCGGTGGATCCGTACGTCTACGACCTGAGCGCGGCTCGACTGACGGTCGACCGGCTGCTGGCGGAGGCCGTGGCCGGCTGGGCGGACAAGTATCCCGATGTGTCGGTCGAGAAGCGACCGCACCGCGATCCCGACCCCGCGCGTGCCCTGCTGGCCGAGGGGCGGCGCGCGAGCCTCGTCGTCCTTGGCGCTAACCGGCACGGCCCGCGCAGCAGCCGGCTGCTCGGTCGAGTCGCCCGTACCCTCATCGACAGGGCCGGGTCGCCGATCGCGGTCGTCACCGGGCATCGCTGACCGCCGCCGGCTCAGGCTTGCGCCCGCCCAGCCGGCCGGAGACGATCACCAGGTGCGGATACTCGTCGTCGGCGGTTCCGGGTACGTCGCCGGTCTGATCCTGCCCTTGCTCGGCCGGCGGCATGACATCCGCATCCTCGACCCGCGGCCGTGCCGCGGACCGTGGGAGCAGGTGGTGGGCGACGCGACCGACCATCGGGTGTTGGCCACGGCATTGGATCGCGTGGACGTGGTGGTGCATTGCGCGATGGGCGCGGCCAGAGCGTCGCGCCCGGATGCGGTCGCGAACACGTTCGACGTCAATGTGAAGTCCGTGTACCTGACGCTGGCCGTGGCCCACACCGCAGGCGTCCGGCACGCCGTACACATCAGCAGCCTGTCGGTGTACGACAAGGTGACCGCGCGCCGGTTGCTGGAGGAGGACCCGCCGGACGCGGTCGATCCGTACGGCCTGACGAAGAGGCTCGGTGAGGAAGCCGGCCGCGCGGCAGCGGCCCGCTGGGGTATGTCGGTGAACGTACTGCGGCTGGCCTGGCCGACCCCGGACGACGTGTGGCCGGCCTGGGGCCGGGGAAAGAAGCCGCGGATCTGGCGTACGCCGGGCGGCACGCCGATACACGCAACAGCCGCCACCGATGTGGCCAGTGCGGTCCTCGCGGCCATCGACTTCCGCGCGGGATTCGAGATCTTCCACATAACCGGCGATAGGTCGGCCGAGTTGTGGAGCACCGCCAAGGCCTGCCGGCTGCTCAGCTGGACACCGACGTACCCGCGCGGCCCCGGACCACGCTCGGCGCATCCTCCGGCGGCAGGCCGCCCGGACGATCAAGACCAGCGCTCGGTCACGGTGGGCTAGGTCACCGATCGCCCACCGGCTCTCGCCGGTAGCCTGATCAGCGTGGACGGTCGCCCTGCGGGTACCTGGTCGGCGCCGGGCGTCTACCCGGTAGCGGCCGGGGTGCACCGCATTCCGCTGCCCTTGCCCAACGACGGGCTGCGGGCGGTCAACGTCTACGTGATCGAGGATGGCGACGAGCTGGTACTCGTCGACTCGGGTTGGGCGCTGGACGAGTCCCGGCAGGAGCTGGAGCAGGGACTGCAGACTCTCGGGTACGAGCTTGGTGATATTCGCCGGTTCCTGGTCACCCACGTCCACCGCGACCACTACACGCAGGCGGTGGTGCTGCGGCGGCTGTTCGGGTCCCGGATTGCGCTCGGTCTCGGCGAGCAGCCGGCCATCGACCTCGTCCTCACCCGGCCGGGCGACGTCGCACCGGTGCGGTTGGCGTTCCTGTTGTCGTGTGGCGCGACCGCTCTTGTCGAGACGTTGCGGGACGCCGGGTTCGGCGAGAGCATCGACGTCGATCTGTGGGAGAAGCCGGACGAGTGGCTGACCGACGTCTCGGATGTCGGGCTGGCCACGCGCCGGCTGGCGGTGGTCGCCGCGCCGGGTCACACCCGGGGTCACGTCGTGTTCCTCGACGCCGAGCACCGGCTGCTGTTCGCCGGCGACCACGTGTTGCCGCACATCACGCCGTCGGTCGGGTTCGAGGCGCAGCCGGCCGACCTGCCGCTTGGTGACTACCTTTCGTCGCTGCGGCTCATGCTCGGGTACCAGGACGCGACCCTGCTGCCCGCGCACGGTCCGGTGGCGCCGAGTGTCCATCAGCGGGCCCGGGAGCTGCTCGTGCACCACACTGCCCGGCTGGACGCGTGTCTGGCGGCGGCACACCAGGGCGGGCACACGGCCTACGAGGTGGCGCACCGGCTGCCGTGGACCCGCCGCGGCAGGCGGTTCGCCGAGCTGGACCCCTTCAACCAGATGCTCGCCGTCGGCGAGACGGCCGTCCACCTTGATCTGCTCGCCGCCGAAGGCCGGGCGACCAGGTCCATTGTGGACGGCATCGTCACCTACCACCTCTGACCAGCTTGGCTACATTCGCGACGTGGCGGTGTCAATGATGATCCGGTCATGTGCGAGTACCGGGCGGGTGGCCCACCACACCGCTCGGGCCGCCGACCGGTGCCGCCGCACTCGGAATCGCCGAATGACTCGTAATCTGTTTTGGCCGTACCCGATCTGGTTAGTAAGCTCCTCTCCACTTCGACCGACGATGTCCGGTTACCCGACCACGCTGCGGTGTTCACCCGACGTTCACTCCTGATGAGGCATCCGGCTACCCGTCGCTTCTACGGTCGGCCACGTCAGGTCAGCCTGGCCGGACGGAAACTCCTACAGAGAGGTCAATCTGAGGTGAACCGCAACGTGCTCTCGCGGCGCGTCCTCGCCAGCATCGCTGGTGTCACGATCGCTGCGCTCGCACTCGCCGGCTGCGGCGGCAACGGTGACGAGACCGGCGCCGGCAACACCCCGGCCAGTGCCGGCTCCGATCTCTCGAAGCTGTCCGGTGAGCTGAAGGCGTCCGGCGCCAGCTTCCCCAACGCGTACTACCAGAAGGCCCTGGACGAGTTCGCGAAGGTCGCGCCGAATCTCAACATCACCTACAACTCGACCGGATCTGGTACCGGCAAGAAGGAGTTCGGGTCTGGACTGACCGACTTCGCCGGCTCGGACAGCCTGGTCAAGGCGGGTGACGGTCCGGCGGACGGCTCGTTCCTCTACGTGCCGACGGTCGCCGCGCCGATCACCGTGGCGTACCACCTGTCCGGGGTGGCCGATCTGCAGTTGAGCGCCGACACGGTAGCCAAGATCTTCCAGCGGGACATCAAGAAGTGGAACGACCAGGCGATCAAGACCGACAACCCGAACGCCAACCTGCCTGACAAGAACATCGTCGTGGCGCACCGCTCGGACGGCTCCGGCACGACCAACAACTTCACGAAGTACCTGACCAAGGCCGCGCCCGCATGGAAGCTCAGCACCGGCGACACGGTCGCCTGGCCCGCGGACACCCAGGGCGGCGACAAGAACACCGGCGTGGCACAGATCATCAAGCAGAGCGACGGCGCGATCGGTTACGTGGACCTTGCCGATGCCACCGCGAGCGGCCTGGTGTTCGCGGCGATCAAGAACAAGGACGGCAAGTACGTCAAACCGTCCCTGGCCGGGACGACCGCGGCGCTGGCCGGCGCGACGGTCAAGGATGATCTGTCCTACGATCCACTGGACGCGACCGGTGCGGCGAGCTATCCGATCACTGCGCCCACGTACATCCTGGTCAAGCCGACGTACACCGACGCGACCAAGGGCAAGAACGTCAAGGCCTTCCTGAAGTGGCTGCTCACCGACGGGCAGCAGTTCGCGGAGTCGGTGAGCTTCGCGAAGCTGCCGGCAGCTCTTCAGACGAAGGCGCTGGCGCAGATCGACAAGGTGCAGGTGCAGGGCTGAGGTCCACCGGCTCGGGTGATACCTCGGGGACGGAATCGTCTGGATTCCGTCCCCGAGGGCACATCTTCATTTCGGGAGCATCCACGTGACGCAGATCACCGACCGACCGCCCGCCCAGCCGCTGACAGCCAGGGGGCGTGGGGCGGCCTCGGATCGCGCTTTCTCCGCGGTGAGCCTGGCGGCGGGTGCGTTGGTACTGGCCATCCTGGTGCTGATCTTGGTTACCACACTGCGCGAGGCGTGGCCGGCGCTCAAGTACGCCGGTTTGGGCTTCGTGACCAGCCCGTCGTGGGTCCCGCTCGAGGTCGACGGAGCGGGGCCGGTGTACGGTGCCCTGTCGTTCGTCTACGGCACCACGGTCGTCTCGATCATCGCGCTGATCTTCGCCGTGCCGATCTCGATCGGCATCGCGCTGTTCCTGACCGAGCTCGCCCCGACGCGGCTGCGGTCGACGGTGGTCACCGTGATAGATCTGCTCGCTTCGATCCCTTCGGTCGTCTTCGGCCTCTGGGGCATCATCGTCGTAGGTCCAGCCCTGGTGAAGGTCTACAACGGCCTCCATGGCGCCCTCGGCGACATCCCCGTGCTCGGCTCGCTGTTCGGCGAACCGGTCTCCTCCGGTCGCGGTTTCATGACCGCGGGCATGATCGTCGCAATCATGATCATCCCGATCATCACGTCGATCACCCGAGAGGTGTTCGCCACTGTTCCGGACGCCGACAAGCAAGCCGCGTACGCCCTGGGCGCCACCCAATGGGAGATGATCAGGGGAGCGGTCTTCCCGCACAGCTTCGGCGGCATGGTCGGCGCGGTCATGCTCGGGCTGGGGCGTGCAATGGGTGAGACGATCGCGGTGGCCTTGACGATCGGGGCCGCCACCCAGATAACGCCGAACCTGTTCGCGGCTGGCAACACGCTCGCGTCGGTGATCGCGCTCAACTTCGGCGATCCGGGGGTGCCGCCCGGTCGGTCCGCACTGATCGCATTGGGTGTGCTGCTCTTCGCGATCACCGTTGTGATCAACTACGCCGCCGCGGTGGTCGTCCGGCGCGCCGATGTCCGGATGAAGGGAGCGTCGGCGTGACCACGACCGTCCAGGCTGCGCAGCAGCCGCTGTCGGCCCCGTCAGGTCTGGGCCGGGGCTCGCTGGCGACGCGGCGGCGCTTGGCCAATACCCTCGTCCGGACGGGGATATGGCTGTCGGTGATCATCGCGGTCGTGCCGGTCGCGTTGGTCATGTACTACGTGATCGCCAAGGGCGCGAAAATGATCAGCTGGGATTTCCTCACCAAGCCGATCCCGCGCCAGCTGGCCAACCCGGGCGGCGGGATCGGCCCGGCGATCGCCGGCACGTTGCTGATGACGGGGTTGGCGTCGCTGCTGGCCATTCCGCTCGGGGTGCTGGGCGCCATCTATCTCAACGAGTACGGGAAACAGAACGCGCTCGCGCGGAGCGTGCGGCTGATGTCCAACGTGATGACCGGCGTGCCGTCGATCGTGATGGGCCTGTTCATCTACACCGCGGTGGTGCTCACCACCGAGCAGAGCGGCCTGGCCGGTGCGCTGGCCCTGGCCTGTCTGATGCTGCCGGTCGTGATCCGCTCGAGCGAGGAGATGCTGCGGCTCGTGCCCGACGAGCTGCGGCAGGCGAGCCTGGCACTCGGCGCGCGCAAGTGGCGCACCATCGTCACCGTCGTGCTTCCGGCGGCGGTCTCCGGCATCGCCAGTGGCGCGCTGCTCGGGGTCGCGCGCGCGGCCGGCGAGACGGCTCCGATCGTGCTGGTCGTCGGCCTGACCCAGCGGGTGAACTGGCACCTGTCCGGGAGCAACACCGCGTTGCCGGTCCAGATCTACCGCAACGCCACGGAGCCATTCGAGGCCGCGACCGACCGAGCCTGGGGTGCGGCCCTGACGCTCGTGGTCATCGTGCTGCTCGCCACGTTGATCAGTCGGCTGATCGCCAACCGCTTTGCTATCAAGGAACGCTGACCATGAGCACTTCTACCGGTACCCCGTTGACCCACCGCCGCCGAGCCTTTGAGGTGACATCCATGACGGCTACCAACGACCGGCCCGCCGTGCACATCGACGCCGGCTGGCGCCACGACGGCGCGGAACGGCAGCCGGCCGACGGTGGCGCGGCGCTGATGGAGCTGCGGGATGTCAGCGTCTTCTACGGCGACTACGAGGCGGTGCGGGGCGCCACGCTGCCGGTGCGGCAGAACGAGATCACGGCGATGATCGGACCATCTGGATGTGGCAAGTCCACCATCCTGCGGGCGTTGAACCGGATGAACGATCTGATCCGTGGCGCCCGGGTCACCGGTACGATCACCTACCTCGGACAGGACATCTACGCGCGGGACGTGGACCCGATCCAGGTCCGCCGCCAGATCGGAATGGTATTCCAGAAGCCCAACCCGTTCCCGAAGTCGATCTACGAGAACGTTGCGTACGGCATAAAGATAAACAACATCAAAGGCAACATGGACGACATGGTCGAGGAGGCCCTCACCGGCGCGGCCCTCTGGGACGAGGTGAAGGACAAACTGAAGACCAGCGGCATGGCACTGTCCGGCGGTCAGCAGCAGCGGCTGTGCATTGCCCGCACCATCGCCATCAAGCCGGCCGTGATCCTGATGGACGAGCCATGCTCCGCGCTCGACCCGATCGCCACCGGCCGGATCGAAGACCTCATGTACGAGCTGTGCAAGCAGTACACCATCGTGATCGTCACGCACAACATGCAGCAGGCGGCCCGGGTCAGCCACCACACGGCGTTCTTCACCGCCGAGGTGGACGAGAAGCAGGTCCGGCACGGCCGGCTGGTTGAGTTCGGGGAGACCGGCCGCATCTTCACCAACCCCAAGGACCCGCGGACCGAGGGCTACATCACCGGCCGGTTCGGGTAGGACGAGTGGCGGGTGTTGGCCTCGAACCTCCTCGAGCTGTCCAAGACGCCGAACGGCTGGCGCCCACGGTTCCGGCTACTCATCGTCGACCCGACACTGGATCCCGGCGGTCCCCTCGTCGCGGAACTGACCCGCCAGCACGTCGATGTCGAGGTCTGCGCGGACCCGGCAGAGGCACTGGTTCTGGCCGGCACGACGCGACCGGACACCGCCGTCGTGGCCGCAGCGCCGGGTGCCATCAGTAGCAGCAGCTTCGTCCGCGCCGTCGCCAGGCATACCAGGACTCCCGTCGTGGTCGGGGTGAGTGCCGGTGAGGGGAGCTACGCGGGCGAGGCCCTCGTGGCTGGCGCCACGGCCTGCATCGCGCGGCCGTACCGCCTTGCTGAGCTGATCGCGATCCTCAGGTCGATCCGGCCGGAGACCATCGGCACGCTGGAGCCCGTACTCGAGTGTGGCGGGCTGCGCCTGGACCCGGCGACCCTGGAGGTCCGACTGCACGGCCAACCCATTCGGCTTCCCCTTCGCGAGTACCACCTGCTGCGCTTCTTCATGATCCATGTCGACCGGGTCATTACCCGGGACCAGATCTACGAAAGCATCTGGGGCGGGCAGGCCAGCGACGCATCGAACACACTCACCGTGCACATCAAGCGACTCCGGATGCGGCTCGGCGACAACCAGGGAGATCCACAGATCATCGTGACGGTCCGTGGACTGGGCTACCGCTTGGTCCCGCCGCCATCCCGGTCCAGCCGGCTGACGGCCACGACCCAGTGACACCCGAGGCGGCTGCCACCGCACGTCCGCCTCGGCCCGCTCGCCGCCGGGTGGACCTAGTTGGTCGCCGGGAGGTCCGCGAGGTCGTACCAGAGGTCGCGGATGCTGGGGTAGGTCTTGTCGGGCAGTTGCCCGATCACGGTGATGATCTCGGGGCGGGCGTGGCTGCCAACGGCGTACGCCAACAGGTTGTCGCGCCGGACCGGGCCGTGGCCGAATGCGGCCTCGATGTGGCGTGCCAGTTCCGTACGGGTGACGGTCACCGGATCTCCTTGATGGGGGGTGCGGGGCGCGTGGTGTGGCTCGGGCTCGCTGGCCCGGATCAGAGTTGGCCGGCCGGGCGGTGCCGCCCCGGGATGAGGTGTTACGGGCTGACCAGCCGTGCTTTCAGGGTGTCGAGCTCGGCCCACAGGGTGGCGGGGATCCGGTCGCCGAACGTGGCGAACCACTCGGTGATCTGCGGGATCTCCTGCGTCCATTCCGCGGGGTCGACCCGTAGGGCGGCCGCCAGGTCCGCAGGCGGGAGTTCGAGGCCGCTGGTGTCGATCGCCCCCGGCGCCGGTACGTATCCGATCGGGGTGTCCACGGCGTCCGCGGTGCCTTCCAAGCGTTCGATTACCCATTTCAGTACGCGCGAGTTCTCCCCGTAACCGGGCCACAGGAAGCGGCCGTCGCTGCCGCGGCGGAACCAGTTGACCTGGAAAATCGACGGCAGCAGGTCCGGGTTGGCCGAGTGCTTGCCGATCGTGGTCCAGTGCCGCAGGTAGTCCCCGGCGTGGTAGCCGATGAAGGGCAGCATGGCCATCGGGTCCCGGCGCACGACGCCGACCTGCCCGACCGCGGCCGCCGTCGTTTCGCTGGACAGGGTGGCGCCCATGAAGACCCCGTGGTTCCAGTCCCGTGCCTGCACGACAAGGGGGATGGTGGTCTTGCGCCGGCCGCCGAACAGCATCGCCGAGATCGGCACGCCGCGTGGGTCGTCGTATTCGGGTGCCAGGATCGGGCACTGCGTGATCGGGGTGCAGAACCGGCTGTTGGGGTGTGCCGATGGCGCGGCGGTGCCGGACGTCCAGTCGCGGCCGAGCCAGTCGGTGAGATGGCCCGGTGGCGTAGCCATGCCTTCCCACCACACGTCACCGTCGTCGGTGTACGCGACGTTGGTGAATAGCGAGTTGCCCTTGTCCAGGGTGCGCATGGCGTTGGGGTTGGTGGTGTAGTCGGTGCCCGGCGCTACGCCGAAGAACCCGTACTCCGGGTTGATCGCGTAGAGCCGGCCGTCGTCGCCGAACCTCATCCAGGCGATGTCGTCACCGAGGGTCTCGACCGTCCAGCCGTCGATCGTGGGTTCCAGCATGGCCAGATTCGTCTTGCCGCAGGAGGACGGGAACGCCGCGGCGATGTAGTACACATTGCCGGCCGGGTTGGTGAGCTTGAGGATGAGCATGTGCTCGGCCAGCCAGCCCTCGTCCCGCGCCATCACCGAGGCGATGCGCAGGCTGTAGCACTTCTTGCCGAGCAACGAGTTGCCGCCGTACCCGGAGCCGTAGGACCAGATTTCGCGTGTCTCCGGGAAGTGGGCGATGTATTTGGTGTCGCTGCACGGCCATCCTACGTCCGCCTGCCCAGGGGCAAGGGGCGCGCCGACCGAGTGAAGGGCGGGCACGAAGTCGGCGTCCGTACCCATCACGTCCAGGACCGGCGTACCCATCCGGGTCATGATCTTCATGCTGGCCGCGACGTATGCCGAGTCGGTGACCTCGACGCCGAACTTGGGTTCTTCGGCGTCGAGGGGGCCCATGCAGAACGGGATGACGTACATGGTGCGCCCAGCCATACAGCCGCGGTACAGGTCGGTCAACAGCTGCTTCAGCTCGCCCGGGGCGCGCCAGTTGTTGGTCGGACCGGCGTCGGTCTCGTCGAGCGAGCAGATGAAGGTGCGGTCCTCGACGCGAGCGACGTCGGACGCGTCGGTGCGGGCCAGGAACGAGTTCGGCTTCTTCGCCTCGTTGAGCCGCACGAGGGTACCGCCGTCGACGAGCTGGTTGGTGAGCCGCTGCCATTCCTCCGCCGACCCGTCGCACCAGACGATCTGCTCCGGGGTGGTCAGTGCCGCGACCTCGGTCACCCAGGCTAGAAGCCGTGGGTGGCTGGTCGGGGGATTGCTGGGCAGCCGCAGCGGCGCCGGATCAGTCATCGATGGGTCCTTCCCGGTGCTGGGTTGTCGGCGCAGCAGCCCCGGCGGGCGCGATCTTCCCAGCGGCTTCACTACTTGCTAAGTTTAGCAACTTGTGAACCTCTACACTGTCCATGTAGCGCGCAATAAGTCGGGGCCGGCGCGGGGCCCGGAGGCGCTGCCGCTGGATTGCCGCCGTGTTGGGGCTACGGTATGGGCTCGGACACTGGTTGCTGGCGTGGGTCCGGCGGAGGGGGTGACTGGTGAACACACCGCTGTACCAGGCCAAGGCCGAGTTCTTCAAGGCCCTGGCTCATCCGGCGCGCATCCGGGTGCTGGAATTGCTCTCCGAGCGCGAGCATCCGGTGTCCGCGATGCTGCCGCAGGTCGGTATCGAGCCGGCACACCTCTCCCAGCAGTTGTCGGTGTTGCGCCGGTTGAACCTCGTCGTCAGCCGCAAGGAGGGCTCCACCGTCTACTACTCGCTGGTCAGCCCGCAGGTCGCCGAACTTCTGGCGGTCGCCCGCCGGATCTTGACCGAGGTGTTGTCCGTACAGGTGGAGTTGCTCGACGACCTGCGCGCCGACGGCGCGACCCAGTCCTGACGCCTGCCTCCCGAACCGCCGCCCGGCCCGACCGAGCCAGCGTGCACCGGACAGCTTCGGATGTCCGTCGCCCCGCTGGCCAGTCCGCGTGTGTCAGGGACCGGTGTCCGGCCGGGCAAGCGGTGTCGGCGTGGGCCTGATCCGCAAGATCCGATCCGCGGGCCGGGTCGCCGAACCGGCCGGCGATCGTGGTGAACGGCTGCCGCAAGCGGCTGGACTGGCCGGGTCGGTACAGGTCCGGCACGTCGACGCCGGATCGTGCAACGGCTGTGAGATCGAGATTGGGCAGGCGTTCTCGCCCGTCTATGACATCGAACGGTATGGCGTCCGGCTGGTGGCCTCGCCCCGCCACGCCGACGTGTTGACGGTGACCGGGCCGGTGACGGTCAACATGGCCAGCGCGTTGCGCAAGGCGTACGAGGCGATGCCCGAACCGCGCCTGGTCGTCGCGATCGGCGACTGCGCAAAGGACTGTGGCGTGTTCGCGGGTGGGCATGGCGTGGCCGGCCCGGTATCGGATGTGGTCCCGGTCGATGCGCAGGTGCCTGGCTGCCCGCCGGAACCGGACGCGATAGTCGCTGCGTTGCGCGGCCTGACCGGCCGGTGAACCCCATCGCGGCCGGCCTGGCCGCCACCACCGGCCTGGCCATGTGCGCATCCGTGGCCGCGATCGGCACGCCTTCCCGGTGGCGGGCACGTGTCGTCGGTGTCCTGACGGCGGTGTCCGGTACGGCCGGTGTCGCAGCCGGGATCGCGGCGGTGACCGGGATCGGTTGGCGGGCCGAGTTGCCCGGTGTGCTGCCGCTTGCGGGGTTGACCCTAGATGCGGACGCCCTGTCGGGCTGGTTCCTGGTGATCGTCGGCGCGGTCACCACCGTCGTGGGCATCTACACGATCGGCTACGCCGGGGGTGACGGCCGCGGTCCCGGCTCGGGCACGTCGCTGACCGTACTTCCCGTCTTCACCGCCGCCATGGCCCTGGTGCCGGTCGCCGGGAGCGTGCCGACGCTGCTTGCTGTCTGGGAGCTGATGGCGGTCGCCTCGCTGCTGCTGGTCCTCACCGAACACCGGCACCGCGCCGCGGTTCGTTCCGCTGGGGTCTGGTACGCGGCGATGACCCAGGCCGGATTCGTCGCTCTGCTTGTCGGGCTGCTCTGGCTGGCCGCTGCCACCGGTTCGGTCAGCTTCGCCGGCATCCGCTCTGCTGCGGGTCACCTGCCGGCGGCCGTCACCGGCGCGGTCTTCCTGTTGTGCCTGGCCGGGTTCGCCTCGAAGGCCGGGGCGGTGCCGCTGCACCCGTGGCTGCCCCGCGCCCACGCCGAAGCACCGAGCCACGTCTCCATGCTGATGAGCGCCGCCATGGTCAAACTCGGGGTATACGGCATCCTGCGGGTCGGGTTCGACCTACTCGGCGGCGGACCACGCTGGTGGTGGCTGGTCGTCGCCGCCCTTGGCGCGCTGTCGGCCCTGTACGGGATCATGCAGGCAGCCGTCGCCGGCGACCTCAAACGCCTGCTGGCGTTCTCCACCAGCGAGAACATCGGGCTGATCCTGCTCGGCATCGGCTTTACCGGCGTGCTCGCCCACGCCGGCAACACGCTTGCGGCGGGGCTGGCCATGACGGCGGTCCTGCTGCACACCGTCAACCACGCCGCATTCAAGACCCTGCTGTTTGCGGGTGCCGGGTCCGTGGTCCGGGCCACCGGCACCCGGCATCTCGACCAGTTGGGCGGCTTGGTGCGGCCGATGCCCGTCACCACCGCCTTCGTTGCCACCGGTGCACTGGCCGCCGCGGCCTTGCCCCCCGGCAACGGATTCGTCTCGGAGTGGCTGCTCCTGCAAGCCTTTCTGCATCCCGGCCAGGGCGCGGACACCGCCCTGACGATCGCCGCGCCGTTGGCCGTCGCGGTGGTCGCGCTGACCACCGGGGTGGCAGTAGTGACCTTCGTCAAAGCCGTCGGCACCGGCTTTCTCGCCCGACCCCGTAGCGACTGCGCGGCTCGTGCCGTCGAGTCACCAGCCAGCATGCTCACCGCCATGGGCGTGGCCGCAGCCGGCTGCGTCGCCCTGGCGGTCGTGCCCGCACTCGCGACACCGGCGCTTACCCGCGTACTGGCCGGCCTGCAGCTCGGCGGGACACCGGTTAACCGGGAGGTACTCGGGCTGCACCTGGCCGGCACCGCCGCCAGCGTCCGGCCGCTGTGGCTCGCGGTCGGCATCGTCGCCGTCACGGGCACGGTCGCGGTCACCGCGCGCAGCCTCGGCCGGGCGCGGCGCCGGGCCATCGCCTGGGACTGCGGCGACGGACCGCTCACCGCCCGGATGGAGTACACCGCGACCTCGTTCGCCGAGCCGCTGCAACGGGTCTTCGACGACGTGCTGGCCCCCGAACGCGATATCGACGTCACCCACGACACCGAATCCGCCTACCACGTAGCGGCGATCCGCTATCACCAGCAGATCCCCGACCGGATCGAGAACCGCCTCTACCGGCCCGTGGTGGACACCGTTGCCGCCGTCGGCACCCGGGCGCGCGCGCTGGCGTCGGGCAGCGTACACCGCTATCTGGCATACATGCTCGTCGCGCTCGTCGTCGTGCTCGTCGCGGGGGTGATCCGGTGACGCCGTGGCTGGTTGCGGTCGCCCAGGCCGCACTGCTCGCGCTGGCCGCGCCGCTGGTGGTGGGAGTCACCCGGGCGGTACCGGCACGGCTGGCAGGCCGCGCCGGTGGCCGCATCGCGCAACCGTGGCGGGACCTGTGCAAGCAGCTGCGCAAGCAGCCCACCAGCCCCGCCGACGCCAGCATGTTCTTCGTTGCCGCGCCGGCGGTGATGATGGCCACCAGCCTCATCGTCGCGGCCACCGGGCCTTTCATCGCGGCCACCTCGTTGTTCGGGGGCGCGGACCTGATCGTCGTCGTCGGACTGCTGCTGCTCGGCACCGTCGCCCTGGCCTTGGCCGGACTGGACACCGGAACCGCGTTCGGGGGCATGGGTGCCAGCCGTGCCATGGTGATCGCGGCGTTGGTCGAGCCCACCCTGCTCCTAGCCGTGTTCGCGTTGTCCTTTCGGGTCGGCTCGACCGACCTGTCCAGGATCGTCGCCGCGGGCGCCACCGAACCGGCCCGGGTCTTCACCCCAGCGAGCCTGCTGGCCGCCGCCGCTCTGGCCATCGCAACGCTGGCGGAGACCGGCCGGATCCCGGTGGACAACCCCGCCACGCACCTGGAACTGACCATGGTGCACGAAGCGATGGTCCTCGAATACTCCGGCCGTGACCTGGCTCTGGTCGAATGGGCGGCGGCGCTGCGGCTGAGCATCCTGCTCGGTCTGTTGGCGAACCTGTTCGCCCCCTGGGGGGTCGCCACGAGCCTGGACCCGATGTGGCTCGCCGTCGGGGCCGCCGTGTTCATCGGCAAGGTCTGTGGACTTGCCGCACTGCTGAGCGCCGGTGAGGTCTGGACGGCGAAGCTGCGCCTGTTCCGGGTCCCCGAACTGCTGGCTGGGTCGTTCTTCCTCGGACTGCTCGCCGTCCTTGCCTCCGCCATCCTGGCCTGAGGAAGCATGCGATGAGCCATGATGTGTCCAGCCAGTTGCTCAACCTGGCATGTGGATTGTTCCTCCTCACCGCCCTCGGGGTCCTCTGGCGCCGCCAGGTTTCGGCGCTGGTCAGCCTGCTCACCCTGCAAGGCGCGCTGCTCACCACCATCGCGGTCCTGCTCGCCGCCGAGCACCACAGCGCAGCTGCGCTCGCCGTCGCCGCCGGCATCGGCATCCTCAAAGCCGGCATCGTGCCGTGGATGCTGCGCCGGGTGCACCGCCTCGTACCGGACGCCCGCGAGACGCGGCCCCTGGTCAACATCTCGGCCTCTATCCTCGCCGCCGCCGGGCTGACCCTGCTCGGCTACGCGGCCGCCCGTCCCCTCGTCGCGGCGGCGTCGTCGGCGTCCGGCCGCGCCACACCGGTCGGCTTGGCGGTGGTGCTGATCGGGTTCTTCCTCGCCGCCACCCGCCAACGCGCCATCTCCCAGATCATCGGCGTGCTGCTCATAGACAACGGCATCGCCGCCGTCGCGTTCCTGGCCACGGGCGGCGTACCGCTCGTGGTCGAGCTCGGCGTGTCCGCCGACCTGGCCCTGGCGGTCCTGGTGCTGCAGATTCTCACCAACCGTCTGCACGCCACCTTCGGGAGTACCGACCTCGACGAACTACGAGAGCTGCACGACTGATGCGTCCGACCGTTGCCCTCTACGCACCGGCAGCCGCCCCCTTTCTGGCCGCCGCATTCGCGGCCGTCCTTGCCTGGCGGACCGCTGCCTGGGCGTCCGTGCTCGCCGCCGCAGCCACCCTGGGCAGTGGCATAGCGCTGGCCGCCCACACCGCTCATGGCTCGACCCTCACCTCGGGGTTCCTACGCGCGGACGCGCTGACCGCCTACCTGCTCATCGCCGTCGGCGCGGTCGCCACCATCGCCTGCTGGGCCGGGGTCAGCCACCTGCGCGACGAGCTCACCGCCGACGCCACCGCGGTCGGGGCGGCCCGCCGGTACCTGGTACTGGTCCAACTGTTCCTGGGCTGCATGTGCCTGGCCGTCCTCGCTGACAACCTGGGGTTGCTGTGGGTGGCGGTCGAGGCCACCACCATCGTCACCGCCTTTCTGGTCGGGCACCGGCGCACCCGGGAAAGCGTCGAAGCCGCCTGGAAGTACGTCGTGCTGTGCTCTGTCGGCATCGCCATAGCGTTCCTCGGCACCGTCTGCGTCTACGCCGCCGCCGTCGCCACCGGTGCCCACGGCGTCACCGCGCTGAACTGGACGTACCTGCACGCCCATGCCGCCGAGCTCGACCCCGACCTCATTCGGCTGGCCGCCGGACTTGTCCTGCTCGGCTTCGGCACCAAAGCGGGCCTGGCCCCGATGCACTCCTGGCTCCCCGACGCGCACAGCCAAGCGCCTGCTCCCGTGTCCGCTCTCATGTCGGGGGTGCTGCTGTCGGTCGCGTTCTACGCCATCCTGCGCTACAAGACCATGACCGACATCGCGCTCGGCCCCGACTACACCCGCACCCTGCTGCTCATCGCGGCGCTGGCCTCGCTTGCCGTAGCGGCGTTGCTGCTCATCGCCCAGCGCGACTACAAGCGTCTCCTGGCGTACTCGTCCATCGAGCACATGGGCCTGGTCGCCCTGGGTACCGCGGTCGGCGGACGGCTCGCGTTGGCCTCGGTCCTGCTACACATCCTCGGCCACGGCCTAGCCAAAGCAGTCGCATTCTGCAGCGCCGGGAAGATCCTGCACACGGTGCGCAGCCCGCACATCGACGCGGTACGCGGGCTGGCCAGCCGTACCCCGGGATTGGCCGCCCATTTCGGCCTGGCGATTGCCGCGCTGCTCGGGATGCCACCGTTCGCCCTGTTCTCCTCCGAGCTCGGCATCGCCCGAGCCGGCTGGGCAGGCGGCCTCGGCTGGGCCGTCGCCGCCGCGTTCGTCCTGGTCCTGGTCGCGTTCACCGCAGTCGCCCGGCACACCGCCGCGATGCTGCTGGGCGAGCAGCCCGGGTCGCCATCGACTGGCGGGGAACCGGCATCGACAGCCGGCGGCGGGCAAGGTTGGCTGCCCCTTGCTGTGGGTCTAGCCGCGGCCGTAGCGCTGGGCATCTGGCTGGGGCCGCTGCAGCGGATCCTGGACGCCGCAGCCCTCATCGCCGGGGGCAGCTGACATGGCCGAGTTCAGCCGCCTCGATATCGATGCCACGGACCTGGCCACCCACGCCGCCGGGCTCCTTGGCAACGGGTACCGGCTCGCCCTCGTCGCCGCCCACCACGACTCCCCAGCGGACCGCGGCAGGGAGATGTTCCGCGTGGTGTACGTGTTCACCGCCGGTCCGCCCGACCGGCGCGTCGAGCTGGTGCTGCGCGCCGCTGCCGCCGAACCGCACGTTCCCAGCCTGGCCAGCATCTCGTTCCCGGCCAGCCGGTTCGAGAGGGAGATGCGGGACCTGTACGGCATCGAACCCGACAACCACCCGCTGCCCCGCTCGCTGGTCCACCACCCGCGCTGGCCCGCGTCGTGGCACCCGATGCGCCGCGACGCCGGTCCCCGGCCGGAGCCGTCCACGGCGCAGCCATTCCCGTTCCTGACCGTGGAGGGCGATGGCGTATACGAGATCCCCGTCGGGCCCGTGCATGCCGGACTCATCGAACCAGGCCACTTCCGGTTCTCGGTTGTCGGCGAGACCGTCCTCAAACTCAAAGCCCGCCTCTGGTACGTCCACAAAGGCATCGAGAAGCTCAGCGAAGGAAAGTCCGTCGACGACGGCCTCGCCCTCGCGGAACGGGTGTCCGGGGACACCGCCGCCGGCCATACCCTTGCCTACTGCCTCGCCGTCGAGGACGCACTTCGCATCCAGACGTCGCCCGGCATCGCGCGGATGCGGGCCGCACTGCTCGAGCTCGAACGCCTACACAACCACGTGGCAGACATCGGGGCGCTGTGCAACGACGTCGCGTACGGCATCGCCCACGCCCACACCCAACGAATCCGGGAACGACTGCTGCGGCTGAACAAGGCCACCACCGGCCACCGGCTACTACGCGGCGGAATCTTTCCAGGCGGCGCGGCGCTGAACCACATCCCCGACACGTCCGACATCCGCGCGATCGCCACCGACCTTGCCCAGGTCGTCGACATCGCGCTCGGCAACAGTGTCATCCGCGAACGGTTCACCGGCACCGCCGTACTGACCCGCCAGCAGGCCGTCGACACCGGCACCCTTGGCTACGTGGCCAAAGCCAGCGGCCTGTCCTATGACGCGCGCGTGGCGCACCCCTTCTGCGACCAGGGCAGTACGGTGACCGTTCCGCAGCACACCAGCGGCGACGTTCTGGCCCGGTTCCTGGTTCGCGCGCAGGAGGCGCAGACATCGGCCGCACTGCTACGGGAGCTACTCCCGACACTGCTGGCGACCCGGCTCGCCAGCCGGGTCCCGCCCGCCGCGGGCGCATCCACGTCCGGGGTAGGGATCGTGGAAGGCTGGCGCGGCACGATCGTGCACCGCGTGGAACTGCACCCGGACGCCGCCGCCCTGGCCCGCTGGAAGATCGTCGACCCGTCGTTCCTCAACTGGCCCGCACTGCCATTGGCCATGGTCGATACGATCGTGCCGGACTTCCCACTGGCCAACAAGAGCTTCAACCTTTCGTACGCCGGCAACGACCTGTGAACCAGCTCCGCCGCCGTCACGCGGACTCCGCGGGCGAGGCGGCCGCCGTGGTGGCTGCCCCGGCCGGACGATGCCGTGGCGGGCTGAGTCGCGACGACGTCGCGTTGACTAAAGTGAGCCATCCGGACATGGGCATGCTCCGAACCGCCGGTGACGAGGCTGGAAGGGAGCGGGTATGCGGTTTCGCATCCTTGGACCGGTTCGGGTACGCAGCGCCGCCGGCTGGGTGCCGGTGTCGGCGGAACAGCAGCGGCTGCTGCTGGCCGTGCTGCTGGCCGAGGTGGGCCGGGCGGTGAGCACGGACCGGCTGGTGGACGCGGTCTGGGGTGATCGGCCACCGAGGCGTGCGGTGAACACCGTGCAGGCGTACGTGATGCGGCTTCGCCAGATGCTGGGGGACGGCACGTTGGTGACCCGGGGCCGCGGCTACGAGCTGGTCGCCGCGCACGGCGACGTCGACGCCACGGTCTTCGAGCACCTGGTCGCCGCCGGGCGACGGGAGCGGGATGCGGGCCGGCTGGAGCCGGCGGCGTCGCGGCTGGCCAAGGCTCTGGCACTGTGGCGCGGGCCGGTGTTCGCCGATGTGCCACAGCGTCCGGTGCTCGCGGTCCGGTTCGCGTACCTAGAACAGCTGCGGGTGGCCGCGGAGGAGGAGCGCGTCGGCGCTTTGCTGCGCCTGGACCGGTGTACGGAGGCCGTCGACGAGCTGTACCGGCTGGTCGAGGACCATCCGTTGCGCGAGGGCCGCTGGGCCTTGTTGATGGAGGCGCTGCACCGGTGCGGCCGGCGGGCGGAGGCGCTGGATGCGTACCACCGGGCGCGTCAGGTCCTGCGTGGTGAGCTGGGCTTGGACCCGGGGCCGCAGCTGCGCGAGGTACAGCGGGCCGTTCTCATCGCGGCGGCAGCGGGAGAGCCGGACCAGGCCGAGCGGCCGGCTCAGGAGTCCGCCCAACGGCCCGCCGCCCAGCAGCCGGCTCAGCGGCCGGCTCAGCGGCCGGCTCAGCTGCCGGCCGTGGTGGCCGGTTTCACCGGTCGCCACGTTCAGCTGAAGCAGCTGGACTCGGTCCTGCCGGTCGATGACGACCCGAACGCCGTGGCCGTGGTTATCTCCGTGATCGCCGGGACCGCGGGGGTGGGCAAGACCGCGCTGGCCGTGCGCTGGGCGCACCGGGCCCGGCACCGGTTCGGCGACGGGCAGCTGTACGTGAACCTGCGCGGCCACGCCTCCGCCGCGCCGGTGCGGCCCATCGAGGCGCTGGCCCGGTTCCTGCGGGCGCTGGACGTACCCGCCGAGCGGATACCGTCCGATGTGGACGAAGCGAGCGCGCTGTACCGTAGCTTGCTGGCCGACAAGCGGGTGCTGGTGCTGCTGGACAACGCGCTGGACCCGGACCAGGTACGGCCGCTGGTGCCGGGCGGACCCGGTTGCCTGGCGCTGGTCACGAGCCGCGACCGGCTGGACGGCCTGGTCGCCTGCGACGGCGCCGTACCGGTGAGCCTCGATGTGCTCGGCGACGACGAGGCGTACGCCCTGTTGGCCCGGCTGCTCGGCGCCGCCCGGGTGAACGCGGAGCCGCAGGCCACCGCCGAGCTGGCGGCCATGTGCGGTAACCTGCCGCTGGCCTTGCGGATCGCTGCGGCGAGTCTGGTCGCCCGCCCGCATTCCAGCCTCGCCGAGTACAACGACCGGCTGCGCGGCGACCGGCTGGGCAGCTTGGAGACCGGTGCCGACGGAGTGCGCATCGCATTCGACCTGTCCTACCGGGCCCAACCGGAGGATGTGCGGCGGCTGTTCCGCCTGCTGGGCGTCAACCCGGGCCACGACACCACGGTGCCGGCCGCCGCCGCGCTGGCCGGCACCGATCCCGCCACAGCCGCGGTCCGGCTGGACCAACTGGCCTCCGCACACCTCGTCGACGAGCACGCTCCAGGGCGATACGCGCTGCACGACCTGCTCCGCGAGTACGCCACCGACCGGGCCCTGACGGAGGAGCCCGCGGTCGAGCGCCGCTTCGCGCTGGACCGGCTGTACGAGTACTTCCAGCGCCACGTCGACGCGGCCGCCGAGGTCCTGTACCCGGAGTTCGTGCGACTGCCGGCTCCACCGGCGGACCCGTACCGGTTCGCCGACCAGACCGAGGCGTCGACCTGGGTCGACGCCCAGCGAGGCAACCTGGTCGCCGCGATCCGGTACGCGGCCGAGCACGGTTCGCGGCCGGTCGCGTGGCGGCTGGCGGACGCGCTGCGTGGTTACTTCGTCTCTCGCATGTGCACAGTGGACTGGCAGGCCGCCGCGGAGGCGGGGCGGTCCGCCGCCGAGGCCGACCACGACCAGCGTGCCATCGCCGCGAGCCACCTCAGCCTGGCCCTGCTGCACTCCGTACGCGGACGGTACGAGGAGGCAATCGCCTCCTACCAGCTGGCCATCAGCCATGCCCAGCGGGCCGGCTGGGCGCACGGCGAGGCGGCCGGGGCGGGCGGCGTCGGCGGCTGCTTTCAAATGCTCGGGCGGCTCGAGCCCGCCGCCGACTACCTGTCCCGGTCGCTGGTGATGCGCCGGCAACTCGGCTGGGCTGCGGGCGAGGCCACCGCGCTGGCCAACCTCGGCCTGGTCTGCTGGGGACTCGGACGCCTGGAGCAGGCCGTCGAGCATCACCTGCGGGCGGCCGCCGCGTACCGGCGGATGGGTGCCCGAGCGGCCGAGGCCAGGGTCAACGCCGCCCTCGGCGTCGACTACCACACGTTGGGCCGGCTCGACGACGCGGTCGACACCCTCACCCCGGCGTTGGCCGCGACACACGAGACTGGTGACCGCTACTACCTGTGCCACATCCAGTACAGCCTCGCCGAGATACACCGCGACCTGGGCGCGTTCGGCAAGGCACGAGATCTCGCCGAAGCGGCATACGTGATCGCCGACGAGATCGGCGACCAATCTCAGGTCAGCGCCTCGCTGGCCGCGCTGGCCAGCGTCGACCTGCACGTTGGCGACCAGGCGCGGGCCATCGCCGGCCTGCAGCGGGCGCTGGCGCTCGCCCGCGAATCCGATGACCGCCTCCTCGAGGTCGACGTGCTCGTCCGGCTGGCCGCGGCCCACCACGCCGGGGGCCGGCCCGACTCCGCCGCGAGTCTGGCCCGGCAGGGGGTCGACCTCGCCCAGCGCGGCGGGTACCGGCTGCTGGAGGGTCAGGCCCGCACCGTCCTCGCCGCGACCCACCTCGGCCGGGGTGAGCCCGCGGTGGCGGCCGACGAAGCGGATCGTGCCGTACGCATCGACCAGGAGACGGGCCATCGTCTCGGCCAGGCGCGCGCGCACCTGGTCGCCGGCCACGCCGCACACATCCTCGGCGACACATCAGCGGCGGACACGCGCCGGGCCGCGGCGCACGCCCTGTTCGCCGAGATCGGAATCGATCCGCGGTGGCACATCGCCGCCCTGGTCGGCGTACCGGCCGGCCCGGACACCTAATGCCGGAGGTGGGGATGGGTCCTCATCGGCTCCTGGCTGGTAGTCATTGACTCTTCCGGTGGGCGTGGACGACCGCGACGGGGCAGTGGCCATGGTGGACGAGGGCCTGGCTGACCGAGCCGAGTAGTAGACCGGTGAAGCCACCCCGGCCGCGGGCACCAACCACGACGAGGCTGGCCCCGCGCGATGCTTCGGCCAGCTGGTACTCGGGGTTCAGATGGTGCAGCAAGGTCGTCGTCACCGGGACATCCGGGTACCTGTCGAGCCAGGGACGGACGGCTTCGCTGACAAGATGGCCGGCGTGTTCCCGGGCCTCGTTGTCGAGCTCCTCGCCGGAGCGGCGCAGGTCCAGGTGGGCGGTGACCCAGTAGACGTTGAGCACGGTGACGCCCACGCCCCGGGCGGCTGCCTCGGTGAAACCGAAGCCGACCGCCAGTGCGGACTCGGGTGAGCCGTCGACACCGACGATGATCGGCGCGTCAGCCGGGGGTGGCGTATCGGCTGGACGGATGACGATGACCGGGCAGTCCGCGTGTGCGGCGACCTGCGAGCTGACCGAGCCGAGCAACAGCTCGGCGAAGCCGCCCAGCCCGCGGCAGCCGACGACGAGGAGTTCGGCCCGTTGTGACTGCTCGATCAGAGCAAGGGCGCCACCGGCCGCGACCTGCAGGGTGCCGATATCAAGATCCGGGTACTGCTGGCGCAGGTGCTCCGCCGACGCCTTCATCATGGCATCGACGCTGTCGCGGGTATCGGGCATGACCGGCGAGTACGGGCTGAACCCGAGCGCGCCGTAGGCGGACGGATAGAGATACCCGTGCACCAGCAGCAGCGGTCGGTTCCGCCGGACGGCCAGCGCAGCGGCGTACTCGGCCGCGATGGTGCTGCTTGATGAGCCGTCCACGCCGACGACAATGGGTTGCTTGCTGTTGTCCATGACGTTCTCCTTTGTGGACGGTGAGCGACAGCGGCCTCAGGCATCGATGACGTCGGTGGGCGGTCGGCGGGGGGTGCGGAAGGCGGGCCGGCCGTAACCGATCCGCACGACCATCTGCGGTGTCCCGTACCGGCCGAGCGCGATCCGCAGCTGCTCGCGCGCGGCGGCTACCTCGATCGGCTGGGACAGCATCGACGCGGCGAGCCCCGCGGCGGTGGCGGTGAGCAGAACCCGTTGCAGAGCCATGCCTGCGGTCAGCTGGTCGTTGGCGCCGTCGCCGGCCGCTCCGAGGACGGCCACCAACGGCTCACCCTCGAAGGCCTGCCCGGGCGCTCGGGTAGGTCCGCCGGAATCACGTACCGGTAGCACGTCGTGCGGTTCCTGGCTGACGCCTCCGGCCCACCACGGCACCCCGTCGCGAGCGCTGTCGTCGTCGCGGGCCCACGCGCGCATCTCGGCCCGGTACGCCGGATCGCGGTCGAGCACCCGGCCGGCCGCCCGGGCGATCTCGGTGATTGCCTCGACGGCCGGGGTACCGATGACCAGCTCGAGCCAGGCGTTCTCGACGCGGGCAGCGGCGACGAGCGCCGCCCGCGCGTCGGCGGGCACCGGCTGCGGCCAGAACGGGGCCCGGTTGCTGCGCCGGCGCGCGATGGCGTCGAAGAGGCGTTGCTCGATCGGCGTCGGTGCCTGGTCGCCACCACACGTCAGCTGGATCATCAGGTCGGAGTCGGTAGGGTCCGGCCTGAGCCGCACGGTGGTCGCGAGGCCCAGCACGGCCAGCGCCAGCCGGGCGTTCAGGGCGGCCGCCCCGCAGGCGAGCCGGGCGGCCCAGCCGCGCGGATCGGCGACGGCCAGGCGGCGGGAACGGTCCAGCCGTACCTCCAGGCTGCCGTCCCGGCAGCGGAACCGCCACGGCTGGGTGTTGTGCAGGGAGGGCGCCCGGATCGCGGCATCGACCGCGGCATGGAGTCGAGGGGTGAGGTCGACGGTGGTCATCGCGCACGTCCATCGTCCACGCTCGCGATGACCTCGTGTGCCGGGCGCCGTGGTACGGCAGGCAGATCCGTGGCGGGCGCCCCGTAGCCGAAGCGGATGGCGGCGTACGGGTGTCGCGCCGTGCCGAGCAGTCTGCGTACCGCCTCACGGGTGACCCCGACCTCGATCACGTCGCTGATGGGTGCGGTGGCCAGGCCCTTGGCGGTCGCGGTGAGCAGGACAGCCGACAGCGCCTCACCCCCGTGGATCCAGCCGGTCTCGTCATCCCGCCCCACGGTGAGGATCGCGAACAGAGCGCCCCGGTCGGTACCCGACCCGGGATGCATCCCGCGCTCCACGCCAAGCGAGAACTCGCGGGGCGGTATGGCGCGCAGTGCGGGCCGCACGGCCGTGGTCGGCGGTACACCGTCATTGCTCCACGGTGGACGGTTCGTCCAGCGGATCAGCTCGCCGCGGTACTCCGGGTCGACCATCTCCAGGTCACCGGCGCGAGCCACCGCCACGGCGAACGCCGGCACCTGGTCTGGTCGCAGGATGTGCAGGACCGCGCCCTCGCGCCTCGCTGCCGCCACCAACCCAGCGGCCACCGCGCCGGGGACCGGATCGTCGCTGTAGGGCCTCCGGTCGGTGCGCCGACAAGGGATCGCGGCGTACATGGCGCGCTCGTCATCCGTGGGTTCGTGGTCGAGCAGCATATGTAACCGGGCGACCAGTGTGGGTGGGCCGTCGGCCGGCCGGCGCTCGACAAGTACGCCCTGCCCTTCCGCCGCGAGCGCCATCCGGGCGTGGTGCAGGGCCACCCCGCAGCTGACCGTCATGAGCCGGCCGAGTGGATCCACCACCTCGAGTCGCCGATCACTGTCCAGGTACAGCTCGGCTGCATCGCCGTCCAGGTGCCACTGCCACGGCTGCGTGTTGAACACCGACGGCGCATGCAGTGCGGCGCGAACCGCCGCGGTCAGCGCGCTCTCCCGAGCGTCCGAGCGGGTCATGACCAGTCTCCTTGTCCTCAGCCATACCCTGTGCCCGCACGCTGATGATGTGCAGGGCCGTACGTCCCGACTCGGCGGGTATCCAGGTGTGCGGGACCTGAGTGGCGCCGCCACGGTTACCCGCGATCGTCGCCGAAGGTCGCGGCCGGACCGGGCTAGCCTGCGCGTTCGATGGTCTGCTCGGGGCCGAGCCGGGGTGTGCGGGCCGCGCCCGCGTGGTCGGGATCGGCCTTGCCAAGCCGTAGCACGAGATACGGGATGTACAGGTTGGACAAGATGTGGTGCAGCCGCTCCCGGGTGGCCGGTATCTCCACGACCGAGCTGAGCGGGAGAACCGCGATGCCGAGCTCGGTGGCGAGCAGCCATACGGCGGACAGCGTCTCGCCCGCGCGGATCCAGTCGGCGGGTTGGTCGCCGCGGCCGAAGAGGATGGCGTACGTGGCCTTCGCGTCGTGGCCGGTCCCGACCGCGAGCGTGCCGGGGTGGCCGAAGTCGCGTTCGGGTACGCCGGTCTGCGGCGGTTGTGCGGGGATCGCGGCGTCCGGTACGCCGGCGCCGCTCGGGCGCTCGCCGCCGATCCAGTACGCCAGCTCGGCGCGCTGGTCGAGGTCCGCGACGCCGATCCGGTTGGCCGCCGCCGCGGCGGCGGCGAGCTCGGCAAGGCCGCTCGTGCGCAGGGGATGTAGGCCCATGTGTTCGGTACCGGCCTCCCGGCGCAGCGCTTCGAACGCGTCGGCGGGGATGGGTACGTCGACAGTGGGCCGCCGGTCGGTGTACCGGACCGCGATGGTCTGCACCAACCGCATGGCGGCCGGTGTGACGTCGGTGCGGCCGGCCAGCGTGATGCGCGCCAGGTGGTCCGGATCACCCTTGGTCGGAAGCAGGTCGACCGACGCGACCCAGCCCTCGGCCGCGAGCGCGATCCGCGCGTGGTGCAGGGCGGCGCCGCAACTGATGGTCAGCATCCGGCCATCGGGGTCTGTCGCGGTCAGCTGGCGGCTGCGCTCGGCGTACAGGTCCAGGCCGTCCGGGCTGACGCGCCAGCGCCACGGCTGGGTGTTGTGCACCGAGGGTGCTCGCGCGGCTGCCGCAGCCGCCTCGGCCAGTGCCGCCGCCGGGTTGGTGCCGCTCATCGTGACTTCCCTTCCTGCCGGATCCAGTCGCGGACATCTGGTGGATCAACGCCGTACCGGCGGGTGTGGTAGTGCCGCAGGTAAGTCACGGTACCGGCGGCTAGGCCAAATCTCTCCCGGCGCATCCTGGGCAGGATGCGCCGGGAGATGCGTGGCAACGGCCACGTGTTCGGCTCGGGGCCGAGCCGGAGCCGGTCACTTGAGCCAGGGGAAGCGCTTGACGAGACCGGTACCGGCCCACCAGCGGCCCAGCCCCAGGGTGTTGCCGGCGCCGGCCGCCGCCAGGCCCACCAGCAGGACAGCGAGGACGATGTGGTCGTCGATCAACGGGTTCGTGGTAGGCGGAAGCACGACCGTGTACATCATCGTCAGCAACAGCGCCCCGGCTGCGGCCGCGATACGCATGCCGACACCAGCCAGCAGCGCTACGCCGATGCCGAGCAGGCCCAGCATGAACGCCCAGTTGGCGAACGCCGTACCGGCCAGGTCGTGGTAGAAGTCGGCGAACGGTCCCTTGGCCCCGGACAGGAAGCCCTTCGTCGGGCTGCCGCCGTCGATCCACCCCTTGCCGGCTTGGGTCGAGTACCCCCACCCGAACACCTTGTCCAGGAAGGCCCAGAGGAAGATCCAGGCCATCGCGATCCTCGCGACGAACCAGGCGTACCGGGCGACGGCGCCGGCGGCCGGCCGGCCGGTCCGCGCTGCTGTCGACTCGGGCGGGGTGGCGGTCGACGCTGTTGAGATGGGCGTTGTGCGCCGCGCCTCGGGGCCGGCCGCCTTGTCGTCCATGCCTGGCCTGTGGCGCGGGGGAACCATGGTTGTCATGGCGTTTCTCCCCTCTTGGTCGCCGGCCGGGTCGGCCGGCGTTGTCTATCCCATCGGACCGCTGCCGCTGTGCCTCCAGGTAGGACCAGACGGCACCGGTCCGGAGCCGAAGGTCCCGATCCGAGGCGTGCCGACGGGCCGGATCGCCTCGCTCGGCCACCCGGTGCGGGCTGCGGGTGCATGGTCCATGACGAACGACTCCAGCGGCCGGCGTGGCGACGGCGGCGCGGGTGGACCGTACCCGAAGCGCAGGATCGCTTGTGCGGCCTGGCCCCGGTCTCGGTCGTGGAACAACGACCTCAGCTGCGGAATCTCCAACGGCTGGGTCATCAGCGTCGTCGCCAGGCCGCGCACCGTCGCGGTCAGCCACAGCCGCTCCAGCGCCTGACCGGCACGCAGCCACTGCTCCGGGCCGTCGCCCGCGGAGTAGAGGATGGCCAGGGTCGGCTCGGGTTCGAACGACACGGTCGTGCGGTGCCGGGCCGGCTGGACAAGCCCGAAGTCGCGCAGGGGTATCGACTCCAGCGCACTCCACGGGCCGTACGCGGCTGGCGGGATGCCGTCCCGGCGCGGTGGTACTTCGATCGTCCAGTTGGCCAGTTCCTGGCGGTACGCCGGATCGCGGCGGCGTAGCATCTCGGCTGTGCGCACGATGCCCAGCACCGCGTCCCGACCCGTGGCGTCGACCGGTACGAGACGAGCGCCTTCAATGGCGGCCGCCGCCTGCAACTCCGCGATCACCTCTGGCGGCACGCCGATGGCGAAGAACGGCCTACGGTTGGTGCGCCGCTGCGGGATGGCCCGCGCAAGCAGGCGGGTCGTCTCCGACCTGTGCTGGGCGGCACCGGGCGCTATGCGGGCGACCAGTTCTGTCTTGCCGGCGTCGGGTAGCAGGCGCATGATGGGTGCGCGACCGTGCGCCGCGATCGCCACCCGCAGGTTCAGTACGGCCGCGCCCAAGCTGAGATACAGCTCGCGACTGGCCTTATCGACCACGTCCAACCGCCGGGTAAGGTCGGCGAGCACGTCGATGTGATGCTCGGCGACCCGGAAGCGCCACGGCTGCGTGTTGTGTATCGACGGGGCTGCGATTGCCGCGGACAGGCAGTCGGGCAGTGCCGCGCCCAGCCCACCGTCGTCGGTCCGGCGGCCAAGGTCGACGTTCATCGTGCCTCCCGTGGTCGTTGGTCAACCTCATGCTGGAGGGCTGCACCAGCCGCCCGGCAGAGGCCAGCCGCCCGCCTGCCCGGGACGTTCGGCCTGGACCAGGTGTTGCGGCGACGGACCCAGGCAACCAGCCGAGCCCGGGACATGGCCCGGGCTCGGCTCGCGTCAGGCGGTCCGGGCGAACCCGTCAGGACCGGCGGCTCCGCAACAACGCCAAGTCACGTTCGTAGTCCTCGACGCCGACCTCTCCGCGGGCGAACCGCATCCGGAGGGCGTCTTCGGCCGGGTCGTCAGCGGCCGTGGCATCGGGGTCCGAGCGTTTCATCGCCGTGGCGAGAAACGCGACCGTAATCCCGACCACCGCGACGAGCAGCAGTATCACCGGCCAGAATACCGCGCCGAATCCATTCATCATTGGCATCGGGCACCTCCTATTCCGCCTTGGGCATCGTCGGCGCGGTCCCGCTCGGCGCCCGAGGTCGCTCTGCCGTTGGGTCGGCGCACAGTGTGGACGCGATATCCGCCGCCCAATCGTGGACGGCCGGCCAGTCCCGGAAGTCGCCATCGGGCGCACGCAGGGCTATGGTGACGGTCTTTTCGGCAAGTCCGAGGGTGTGCCGGTCGAGCTTTCCGGGGAACAGCCGATGCGACTGGGCGCCGGTGGCGCTCATCAGGGCCGCGGCTTCGGCCGGTTCTTCGGCCGGTCGCAGCGGGGCGCCGACCGGTCCGCTCGAGAACAGCCACACCGGCAGGGTGGCCAACGTGTCCGCGTGCTTCTTTACCAGCTGCCGAGCGCTGTCCAGCCACCGTCCCAAGTAGACGGCGCTGCCCGCCACGACCGCGCGGTACCCGTCGAGGGTGGCGACCTCCTCCGGGCGCAGTACGTCCGCCTCGAGCCCGTGGTCCCGAAGCGTGCGGCCGATGGCTTCGCCGATCTCCCACGTGGACCCGTGCCTGCTGGCAACTGTGACGAGAACTCTCATGTCACCCGCCTCATCTCCATGTCGACCCGTGGTGGCGTTCATCCGGCACGTCGCAGGATGCGCAGTGTCGGATCCGGTTCAGTGCCGGTTGGTTGCAGGCGTAGCTTCGCGTCGACCCCGACGATGCCCTGCGGGAACGCGAGCAGCGGGTTCAGGTCGAGTTCGGCGACCTCGGGCAGGTCCTCGGCGAGCCGGCCAAGTCGCAGCAACAGGTCCTCCAGCGCTGCGGTGTCGGTCGGCGTGCTGCCGCGGTACCCGGTGAGTAGCGGTGCACCGCGCAGCCGGCGCCAGAGGGCGGCCGCATCCAGGTCGGTGACGGGCAGGAGCTGGAACGCGCGGTCGCCGAGCAGGTCGGTGTGCACCCCGCCGAGTCCGGCCATCACCAGCGAGCCGAACAGCGGATCGTGCACGACGCCCGCGACCAGCTCCACACCGCCACGGCGCATCGGCTGCACGATGACCGAGGCATCCGGGGCGCCGAGCGCGGATGCGATCGCGCCGTACGCGTGCCGCAGCGCGAACACGTCGGCGAGGTCGACCCGTACCAGGCCGCGGTCGCTCTTGTGGACGATCGTGGGATCCGCGGCCTTGACGACAACCGGGTACCCGACCTGAGCCGCGGCGGCCTCGACGGCGGCGAGGTCGCCCGCGAGCACGCTCGGCACGAACGGGATGCCGTAGCACCTGAGCAGCTCGACAACCCGGGGCATCGGTTGCCATCCGCCGCCCTCCGCGAGCGCATCCTCCACAATGGACCGCGCGCGTGCGGAATCCACATCAGACAGTGCGGGACGGGCGCCCAGCGGGCGCCGTTGCCAGGCGGCGTAGCGGGCGGCGTGCCCGAGTGCCTGGACGGCCTGCTCCGGCAGTCCGTACACCGGCACCCGGCGGGCACCCACGTGCGGCGGCGCGTTCTCGACGCCGAGCAGCACGGCGACGAACGGCATCGCGGGCGCGCGGTCGGCGGCGAGTCCGATCGCCTCGATGGCCGCCACTGGGTCATTCGCGCGCGTCGCGGCGAACACGGCGATGACCGCGTCGACCTCGCCACTGTCGGCCAACCCGGTCAGGGCGGCGTCGAGCCCGTCGGCCGTGGCACCCGCACCAAGGTCCAGCGGGTTCCCGCCGGCGCTGGCCGCCTCCGGTACGACCAGACCGACCGACTCGGCCGCGTCGGCGGCGAGCACGTTGACGCCGCCGGCGTTGCCGACGATCCCGATCCGGTTGCCCGCCAGCAGCGGCTGGTCGACCAGGACCCGGGCCGCGTCGAGCAGTTCGCCGAGCGTGTCGGTGCGTACGACGCCGGCCTGGGCGAACAGCGAGTCCACCGCGATGTCGGGCGCGGCAGCCGCCGCGGTGTGGGACGCGCCGGCCCGTTGCCCGCCCAGGGACCGACCGCTCTTGACGGCAAGGACGGGCTTGCGGCGGGCCACCGCCCGCGCGATGCGGGCGAACTTGCGGGGGTTGCCGAACGACTCGAGGTACAGCGCGACGGCCCGGGTGGCCGGGTCGTCGTACCAGTACGCCAACAGGTCGTTGCCGCTCACGTCGGCCTTGTTGCCCAGGGTTACGAAGCTCGAGATGCCGGTACCGGTACGTGCGGCATGGTCCAGGATGGCGATGCCGACGGCACCGGATTGCGACGCGACGGCGAGGCCACCTACTTCGCGAGGAATCGCGGCGGAGAAGGTCCCCATGAACCGTACGGCCGGGTCGGTGTTGAGCACCCCGATGCAGTTGGGTCCGATGAGCCGGATTCCGTGGGCGCGGGCAGTGCGCAGGAGTGCGGTCTGAGCGGCCTGACCGTCGGTGCCGCACTCGCTGAAGCCGGCCGACAGGATGACGGCCGCGCGGGCGCCGGCGGCACCGGCGTCGGCAAGGACCCCGTTGACCGCCGCGGCGGGCACCGCCACCACCACGAGGTCGACGGGCCCGGGCAGGCCGGCCAGGCTGGGGTAGGCAGGCACTCCGGCGATTTCGGTGGCGTTCGGGTTCACCGCGTACACCCGGCCTGTGTAGCCGGCCTCGACGATGCTGCGGAGGGCCTCGTGCCCGATGCCGTGCGGGCTCCGCCCGGCGCCGACGACCGCGACTGCGGCCGGGGCGAGCACCGGGCGCAGCGAGTGCCGTTCGGCGGTTCGCTCGCGCAGGTCGAGTGCGGCCAGCGCGAGGTCGTCGGGCTTGGTGGGGAGGCGGACCTCCACCACACCGGTCTCGTACCGCATGCGCGCCTCTGGTGCGACGCCGGTGACGACCCGCAACATCCCCGTGTTCGACGGCAGGACGTCGCCCACGATCTCGGTGATGCCGGCGTGCCGCGCGTGTGCGGCGAGCTGCTCCAGCAGCAGCGTACCCACGCCGTTGCCGTGCCACTCGTCGGCCACGAGAACGGCGAACTCGGCGCGCGTCGAACCGTCGACGCGCTCGTAGGACGCTACGCCGACGGGTCGGCCGGAGTCCATCGCCAGCACCGCGTGGTGGTCCGCGTTGGCCGGTCGGACGAGGCGTTGCACCTCGCCCTGGATCTGTGCCCTGCCGGGTGAGAAGAACCGCAGCCGCCGGCTTTCGTCGCTGACTGTTTCGTACAGCGCCCGCAGCGGCTGGGCGTCGTCGGGCAGGACCGTCCGGATGTGGACGATGCGGCCGTCTGCCGCGAGGACGTCACAGCTCGAGCTGTTCATCGTGGTCTCTTCCTTCTCACCCGATCGACAGGTTCAGCCGACCCGGGCGGGGACTGCCGGTAGGACCGGCACCTGGAGGACCATCGTCCACAACGGACGATGGTCCTCCGCGGCAGGTGGTCACGAGGCCGGGTGTGGTCGTACGACGAGGACCGGGCAGTCGGCGTGGTGCAGCAGTTGCAGGCCGACCGAGCCAATTATCGTACCGGCGAGGTCGCCGTGTCCGCGGCTGCCGACCACCACGAGCTGGGAGCCGTGGGAGGCGCCGACGAGCACCTGGGCCGCGCTGCCACGCGCCACGAGAGTCCCGACCTTGACATCCGGATACTTTTCCCGCCACGGCGTGAGCGCCTGCTCGAGACCCTTGCGCGCCTCGGCTTCGACCTCGGCGCGGACGTAGGTCAACGGCGCCACGTCGACACCCCACGGCGGATGCGGCACGGCGTATGCGTTGACCGCGGTGAGCTCGCAACCACGGCTGGCCGCCATCTCGAACGCGACTCCGAGCGCTTCGGCCGCCGCCGGCGAACCATCGACACCCACGACGATCGGGCCGCGGTCCGTGTCGGCGCGACCGCGGACGACCACGACGGGACCCGCCGCGTGGGTCGCCACCCGCTGGCCCACCGCACCCAGGAGCAGGCTCGTGAAACCACCGTGGCCGCGATTGCCGACCACGGTCAGCACGGCATGCTTGGAAGCCTCGACAAGCATCTGCACCGGCTCGCCGGTGATGGCTGCTCCGGTCACGGTCATCTGCGGGGCCACTTCTCGCACGACGCCGATCGCGTTGGCGATGACCTGTTCGGCTTGCTCCTGCGCTACCTGGCGGATGTCCTGGGCGGTCTCGAACTGGTTGCCGGACCAGGGCCAGTTGTAGCCGAACAGCACTCGCAGCGATGCGTTGCGGCGCTGCGCCTCCCGAGCCGCCCAGCGCAGCGCATACTGGCTGTGGGCCGACCCATCCGTACCCACCACGATCGGTGTGGTCTCCATTTCTCCTCCCTTGGTCATCCCTCACCGACAGGGTGCTGCCCACGACCGCTGGTGCGACAGGGTCGAGGGACCAACCCGTCCAGAGTCGAAGGACCCGGCTCGGGCCCGCATTGACGCTTGTCGCACAATCGCAAGGCCGTCGTACGCCGAGCCCAGCTTACGGGGCCAGGGTGCTACGCGTGCCGGGTACGGCTTGCCCGGCGGCGACCGGCGGGCGATCGTCGCCGTCCGCCGCGCTCTGCCGCAGGTCGGTGCGCACCCGCCGGGCCGTCGTGACGAACCACAAGAGCGCGGTACCGCCGACCAGGATCCCCAAGGCGACCTCGTTGCCGGTAATCACGGCTACGAGGGCGGCGATGAGCGACACCGCTCCTAGCGTGCCTGACAAAGCCAGCCAGATCGGCGGCCGGGTCCGGTCCAGCGTCGTGCCGCTGCTACCGCCAAGAGCGCAGCCGACAATGCCGAGCACGAACACGGCACCAGCAAGGGCCCGCGGCCCCGACACCAGCGGTAGGTTCGCATCGACGAGGAAGCAGGCGTACAGCGTTACCGCACCAGCCACCACTATCGTTGCGGCCAGGTCTTTCACGGTCAGTCTCATGACGTCCATCTCCCTTCCCCTTTCACCGTCGAGGACGTCGATACTGAGGCTCAGTGCTTAAGGTCACCGTTCGCGCGGACCATCGGCTCCGTACCGCGTTCGCAGGCATTGCCGATCGTGGTACCGGGCCGACAACGTCCGAGCAGCCCCCGATCCAAATGCCATAATTCCGACAATTAGGGCTACTGATTCGGCGCCGAACCGAAGAGGACCTTCGGCCCTTGGCGATACCCGATGGGACAGGTACAAAGTACTCATGATCCGGGTTTTCCTGCTCGACGACCACGAGGTCGTCCGCCGTGGCCTGCACGAACTGCTGGCGGCCGAGGACGACATCGAAGTGGTGGGGGAGTCGGACTCGGCTCAGGAGGCAGCCCGGCGCATCCCGGCGCTACGGCCCGATGTGGCCGTACTGGACGCCCGCCTGCCGGACGGAAGCGGTATCGACGTGTGCCGTGACGTGCGGTCGGTCGACCCGTCGATCAAGGGCCTGATCCTCACCTCGTACGAGGACGACGAGGCGCTCTTCGCGGCGATCATGGCCGGCGCGGCCGGGTACGTGCTCAAGCAGATCCGCGGCACCGACCTGGTGGGCGCCGTCCGCCGAGTCGCCGGTGGACAGTCCCTTCTGGACCCGGCGGTCACTCAGCGGGTTCTGGAGCGCATCCGGCACGGAGTGGAGGAACCTCGGGAGCTGAAGTCGCTGACCGAGCAGGAGCGCCGGATTCTGGAGCATGTGGCCGAAGGGCTGACCAACCGGGAGATCGCGGGAAAGATGTTCCTCGCCGAGAAGACCGTCAAGAACTACGTGTCTAGCCTGCTGGCGAAGCTGGGACTGGAGCGGCGTACTCAGGCCGCGGTGCTTGCCACCCGACTGCTCGGCGAGCATCCGCACTAGCTCCGCCTCGACCAGAGTTGACGCCCGGGGTATTTGGTCGTCGGGCCCGCGGCGGGGCAGGCTGATCCCATGAGATCGGAAGATGTCCCGCTGGCCGCACTGCTGCCGCTGGTGGTCCTCGGGGTGGCGTTTGTCGCGTACTGCCTCTATGACATCTCCCGCGGCCAGGTGCGGTACCTCCCGAAGTGGGTCTGGGTCGTGCTGTGCCTTTTCTCGGTTCCGGTTGGCGGCATCGTCTACCTGCTCGTCGGGCGGGAGCATCGATGATTGTTGAGACCGCCGGCCTCGGCAAGCGATATGGGGCACACGTGGCGCTGCACGGTGTCGATCTCGCCGTACCGCGCGGCTCGGTGTACGGCCTGGTGGGGCCGAACGGCGCCGGCAAGACCACGCTGCTCGGCATCCTGGCCGGCCTGCGCCGACCGACCTCGGGCACGGTGCGCCTCGACCTGCCGCGGACCAAGCTTGCTCTGCTACCCGACACGCCGCAGTTCGATCCGTGGCTGACCGGCCGCGAGGTCGTCGCGCTCGCGGCGCACCTGGTGGCGCCGGGCATGCCGCCTGGGCGCGTTGCCGACGTGCTGCGCGATGCGGGCCTCGCGGTGGCCGCGGACCGGACGGTGGGTGGCTACTCCCGCGGGATGCTGCAACGGCTGGGTCTTGCCGCAACGGTGGTGAGCGACCCCGAGCTACTGCTCCTGGACGAGCCCGCATCCGCGCTCGATCCGGCCGGCCGGCGGGAGGTGTTGGACCTCATCGGCCACCTGCGTGGCCGGGCGACGGTGATCCTGTCGAGCCACATCTTGTCGGATGTGCAGGAGGTGTGCGACACCGTGGGCATCCTGCGCGAAGGTGAGCTGAGGTACCAGGGCCCACTCGACCGGTTGCTGGTGGGCCGGGCGGTGCCGGCCTACCGGATCCACCTGCGACCGCCGCTGGAACCGGTCGCGCAGGCCCTGCGTACGCGCGAATGGGTTACCGACGTGGCGACGGGCGACGGATGGCTGCGGGTCGGGGTGCGGTCTCTGGCCCAGGCCGAGTCCGGCCTGCCGGCTGCCCTAGCCGCGTGCGGTGCGCGGGTCGTCAGTCTGGCGCCGGAGGCGGTTGACCTGGAGGACGTCTTCCTGGAGTTGACCTCGTGACGATCTGGCGGCTGGAGGTGTTGCGGCTGGTGCGGACGCGCCGGCTCGTGGCGATCATCGGGATCTATCTGTTCTTCGGGCTGACCGGACCGCTCACGGCGCGCTATCTCGGCGCGATCCTGGGCCGGTTCGCCACCGAGGGCGTGCGGGTCGACTTCCCCCCGCCGGTACCGGCCGACGGGATCGCTCAGTTTGCCGGCAACGCTTCGCAGATCGGGCTGCTGGTCGTCGTGCTGGTGGCCTCGTCCGCGCTCGCCTTCGACGCCCGCCGGGAGATGGCAGTGTTTCTGCGTACCCGGGTCACGGGCGTACGGGCGATCGTGATACCGGCGTACGTGGTGAACTCGGGCGCGGCCATCGCCGGTCTGGTGCTGGGTTCGTTGGCCGCCTGGTACGAAACCGTGGTGCTGCTGGGCGGCCTTCCGGTCGGGTCGATGCTCCTCGGTGTCGCCTTGGGCGCGTTGTTCCTGGCGTTCGTGGTGGCCCTGGTCGGGTTCGTCGCAGCTCTCGTGCGCGGGGTGCTCGCGACCGCGGGCATAGCGATCGTGACGGTACTGATCCTCGCAGTCATCGCCAACATCCCGCACCTGGGCCGGTGGCTGCCGACATCGCTGGTTGGCGCACTGCCGAGCCGGGTGCGGGATGGCGCTCCGGTCGACTACCTGCCCGCCACCGTGGTCACCGTGGTGCTGACCGTGGCGACGATGGCGGGTGCGGTCAGGTTCGGCGGGCGCCGGGAGCTGTAGGGCGGCCAGCCCGAGGCCCCGCCGGGTGGCGGGGCCTTGATGGGGTGGGCTTTGGTGTCAGACGGTGGCCAGGGGCCGGTCGTCGGTCTGGGTGCGGGTCGGTTCGGGTGGTGCGAATGCCTTGGTCCTGGGGG
>JAEHDK010000013.1 GCA_016880465.1 Micromonosporaceae bacterium | reverse complement strand
GTCCCCGATCAGCTCACCCACCGAATAGTCGGTGGCCTTCACGGAGATCCGCCCGTTGGGGCGCACCGGGCCGAGCTGCTCCAACCGCCCGTCGGCGGGCGAAACGACGCTCGCCGCGGCGACCGGGCGCACACCGTCGCGCAGCCGGCGCGCGGCCCGGTCGACGACGTCCGCCGCCATCACCCGGTACGTCGTGTACTTCCCGCCCGCTACGAGCAGCAGCCCGAGCATCGGCTCGACGACGGCATGCTCGCGCGACAGCGCCGAGGTGCTCTCTTGTTCGCCGGCCAGCAGCGGGCGCAGGCCGGCGTACACCCCCTCGATGTCCGTTGTGGACAGCGGCCGGTCGAGCACCCGGTTCACCTCGTCGAGCAGGTACCCGATGTCCCGCGCCGAGGCCGCCGGGTGGGCGCGGTCCAGCGCCCAGTCGCTGTCCGTCGTACCGATGATCCAGTGCCCGCCCCAGGGGATCACGAACAACACCGATGACGCGGTACGGAGGATCAGCCCGACCTCGCCGGTGATGGCGGATCGCGGTACGACGAGGTGTATGCCCTTGGAGGCGCGTACCCGCAGACCCGGGCGGGCGTCCGGCAGCATCGCGGTGATGTCGTCGCTCCACACCCCGGTGGCCGCGATGACCGTACGCGCCGACACGTCGAACTCGGTCCGGGCCTGCTCGTCGCGGACCCGTACGCCGGTGACCTCGCGCGCCTCCCGCAGCAGCCGGACGACCCGGGCGCCGGGTACGACGGCCGCGCCGAGGCTCGCCGCGGTGCGGGCGAGCGTCACCACGAACCGGGCGTCGTCGAGCTGGCCGTCGTGGTACTCGATCGCGCCGGTGAGCGCGTCGTCGCGCAGCGACGGGAAGAGCCGGCGCGCGGCGGTCCGGCTCAGGTGCCGGTGCAGCGGCATGCCGCGGCCGTGCCGGGAGCCTACGGCCGCCGAGAACAGGTCGTACAGGGCCACGCCCGTGCCGTAGTAGAGCCGGTGCCAGACGCGCGGCGCGAGCCCGGCCGGCCCCTCCGGCGCGGCGAGCGGGACCAGGAACGGCACCGGCCGGACCAGGTGCGGCGCCAGCCGGGTGGCGAGCAGCCCGCGCTCCCGCAGTGCCTCGTGGACCAGGCCGAACTCCAGCTGCTCCAGGTAGCGCAGCCCGCCGTGGATCAGCTTGCTGGACCGCGACGAGGTACCCGAGGCCAGGTCACGGGCCTCGACGAGAGCCACCGAGAGACCTCGCGAGGCGGCGTCGAGCGCGGCCCCCGCGCCGGTGACCCCGCCACCGATGACCAGGACGTCGAACCGCTCGGCCCGCAGCCGGCGCAGGTCGGCGGCCCGCCGCTCGGGCGACAGCTGCCCGGCGGCGTACCGGGAGACGGCGGGGTCACGCACGCCCTCCACGGTAGCGGTCGCCCCGCTACCCGCGCCGGGCGCCGGGCAACCCGGCCGCCTGCCGGACGACCGGGGGATCCCGGCGGGGACCCCCCGGCACGCGGTCGCGGGCCGTAGCGTGTCCGCATGACGATCCCCGACCCGCTCGACCCGCCGCCCCAGCCGCCGCCGGCCGCGGTGCGGACCGGCGGCTGGCTCGCGGTGGTGGCTGCCGTCCTGGTCGGACTGTGGACGGTGGCCGTCACCGTGGCGATCCAGGGTTTCGGGTGGCTGTTGGAGCAGGTCGGGCAGAGCATCGGGCAGGAGCTGCCGGCCGCGCTCTGGCCGGTCGTCGCGCTGGTCGGTGCCGGGCTGGTGGCCGCACCCGCCGCGGTGATCGGGTTCGTACCCCGGTCGCCGGCGGTCCGGGCGGCCGGCCGGCCGTGGATG
>JAEHDK010000612.1 GCA_016880465.1 Micromonosporaceae bacterium | reverse complement strand
GGTACCGCCAGCCCACCGCCGAACGCGAGGTAGCTGCGTACGCCGTGGGTCGCGGCGCCGAGCCGCACGACCGCGCCGCGTGCGACGGTGACCGGCGCGCCGTACGGTGCCCCGCGACCGTCCACCGTGACCGGAGCGGGCGCGCCGCTGACCGCGATCGTCGTCGCGGTGTGCAGCCGCAACGCGCAGCCGGTGACCGTCACCTCGAGGCCGGCCGCGTCCTCCGGGTTGCCGACGAGCCGGTTGGCCAGGCGCAGAGCCGGTGCGTCCAGGGCACCGGCGCGCGGGACGCCGAGGTGCGCAAAGCCCGGCCGGCCCAGATCCTGCACCGTCGACAGTGGACCGGCGCGGAGCACCTCGATCACGTGAACCGTACCCGGGTGCCCGGGGTGAGCAGTGCCGGCGGGTCGGCGGTCACGTCGAACAGCCACGTGTCGGTCCGCCCGACCAACCGCCAGCCGCCGGGCGAGGCGGTGGGGTAGACGCCGGCGTACTCGCCGGCGAGCCCGAGACTGCCCGGTGGCACCCGGGGCCGGGGCGTCGGCAGCCGGGGTACGGCGAGCTCGGGCGGCAGCCCGGTCAGGTACGCGAACCCCGGTGCGAACCCGCAGAAGGCCACCCGGAACTCGATGGCGCGGATGGTCTCGGCCACCCCGGTCACGGTGCTGCCCCAGAGATCCGCCACGTCCGCGCTGTCCGGGCCGGGGTACCGCACCGGGATCTCCACCAGCGGGCCCGCTCCGCGGTCGGCCCGGCCGGCCGGCGCCCAACCCGGCAGCCGGGCCGCGAGCGCGGCCGCCTCGGGTACCCCGTCCAGCAGCACCGTACGGGCGCCCGGCACGATCTCCACCGCGACGAGCTCACCGGCGGCGCGGCGACCGACCAGCTCGGCGTACCAGGCACCGGGGTCGTCGACCTCCAGCAGCAGTGCGTCCGCTCCGACCCGGCTCACCCGCATGGTCCGATTATCGAGTGGCCGACCGTACTACTGACTAGTAACCTACGGTATCGTAGCCTGATGGCGTGACGACGACTCCCACCCGCCTCCGGCCGGTCGACATCGGCAAGCCACGCCTGCGCGGTTGGCTGCACACCTACGCGTTCTTCGTCGCCGCGGCCGGCGGCCTGGTGCTGTGTACGGTCGCGACGCTCCGGCCGGGGATCGGCCCCGTGGTCAGTTGCGCGGTATACACCCTCACCGTGAGCGGGCTGTTCGGGGTCAGCGCGCTGTACCACCGTCGCGTGTGGACACCGCGCGGCTACCAGGTGATGCGCCGGCTCGACCACACGATGATCTTCGTGTTCATCGCCGGCACGTACACCCCGTTCGCCGTACTCCTGCTGCCGGAACACACGGATGTCGTCATCCTCGCCGTCGTCTGGGGCGGCGCCCTGACCGGCGCCGCCCTCAATCTGGTCTGGCCGCACAGTCCACGGTGGCTGTCCGCCCCGCTCTACCTCGCGCTCGGCTGGGTCGCCATCGCGGTCATCCCGGACTTCCTGCGTACCGGCGGCGTACCGCTGGTCGCGCTGCTTCTCGCCGGCGGGCTGGCGTACAGCGTGGGGGCGGTGCTGTATGCCCTGCGCCGCCCGAACCCGTGGCCCGGCACGTTCGGACACCACGAGTTCTTCCACGCCTGCACGATCGTGGCCGCGCTCTGCCACCACGTAGCGATCTATTTCGCACTCTTTGGGTGACCCGACGCCCGGTCGCCGGCCAGGTTTACCCACCCGTCGCATGGTCCAATCCGGCAAGCTGGACCTCATGACGGCACGCACGTTGATCCTGCTGCGGCATGCCAAGGCCGACCGGCCCGATGGCACGGCCGACATCGACCGGCCGCTGACCGACCGCGGGCACGCCGACGCCGCCGCCGCGGGCGCCTGGTTGGTAACCCAGGGCCAGGTACCCGACCTCGTCATCTGCTCCCCCGCCAAGCGCACCCGGCAGACCTGGCACGGCGTCGCCGTGGCGCTCGCCGGGACCCGGACCGCCGCCTCACCGACGGTCCACTACGAACGCCGGGCGTACGACGGAGGCGCGGCCGATCTCCTGACGTTGGTCCGCGAAGCCGGTGACGGCGTACGCGTGCTGCTCCTGATCGGGCACAACCCCGCCGTATCGTTGCTGGCCGCGATGCTCGACCCGACCGGCGAGACCGGTGACTCCGACGGGCTGCGTACGGCCGGCCTCGCGGTGCACGACGTACCGGGCGGGTGGGCCCAGGTCGGCCCGGGACAGGCCCGCCTCGCGGTCACCCATACCGCCCGGTCCTAAGGCATGTTTGGCGGCTTGCCGGTCTCCGAGCTGGGCGGGTCGGGCGGTACGCCGCCGCCGAAGTGGGTGAGCCGGGAGTCCTCGACGACCGTCCGCTCTCCGCGCCGCCGCCGCTCCCGCCAGAACCACAGCGTCAGTACCAGGATCGTGGCGCCGGCGAGCATGAGCACGACGCCCACCGCTTTCAGGTCGATCCAGCCGACCTTGGTCTTGACCGCGTACTTGAGAATCGCGCCGATCGCGAGAAAGAAAACGCCTCCGCCTATGCCCATGGCGAACCCCCAAAGCGGGGGCGCAAATCAAGGCTAACCAGGCATCCGGCGAGCCGCAAACGCCAGCGGTGGCGAGTTAGAACGCCGCCTCGGGCAGGTCCATGAGGTCCAGCGTGGTACCGGCCACAATCGTCCGGTCGGCGCTGAGCCGGGGCAGCACCTCGCGGGCAAAGAACCGCGCCGCGGCCACCTTGCCCTCATAGAATGCCTGTTCGCTGGGTACCTGATCGGTACCGAGCGCGGTCATCGCCACCTCGGCCTGGCGCTGCAGGAGCCAGCCCACCAGCAGATCGCCGAGCGCGAGCAGGAGCCGGCGGCTGGCCAGGCCGATCTGGTACAAGGCCCGCGGCTCGCCGGCCCGCGCGTCGGCCAGCCACCCGGTCATCGTGGCGAGCATGCCCTGTACGTCGGCCAGCGCGGTGGCCAGGGCCAGCCGCTCCTCCTTCAGCCGACCGTCACCCCCGGGTCCGCTCGGCTGGGACCCGGCGGAGCTGGCATCGGCGTTGTCGCCGGCGCCGTCGACGAACTCCTGGATCTCCGCGGCCACGGTCATCAGGGCGACCCCGCCGTCGCGGACCACCTTGCGGAAGAACAGGTCCAGCGCCTGGATCGCGGTGGTGCCCTCGTACAGTGTGTCGATCTTCGAGTCGCGGACGTACTGCTCCACCGGGTAGTCCTGCAGGTAGCCGGAGCCGCCGTAGGTCTGCAGGGCCTCGTGGCCGAGCAGCTCGTACGCCCGCTCCGAGCCGCAGCCCTTCACGATCGGCAGGAGCAGATCGTTCACCCGGTCCGCGAGCCGTTCCGCGTCCTCGTCGCCGGCCGCGGCGGCGATCTTCAGCCGGTCCTGCCAGGACGCCGTGTAGCAGACGAGTGCGCGCAGCCCCTCCGCGTACGCCTTCTGCAGCATCAGCGACCGGCGGACGTCGGGATGGTGGGTGATCGGGACGCGCGGTGCCGTCTTGTCGCCCTGCCGGAGCAGATCGGTGCCCTGCACCCGGTTCTTCGCGTACTCCAGTGCGTTCAGGTACCCCGTCGACAGCGTCGCTATCGCCTTGGTGCCGACCATCATCCGGGCGTACTCGATGATCAGGAACATCTGCCGGATGCCGTCGTGCACGTCGCCGAGCAACCACCCCTGTGCCGGTACGCCGTGCCCACCGAAGGTGAGCTCGCACGTCGTGGAGACCTTCAGGCCCATCTTGTGCTCGACGTTGGTGGCGAAGACGCCGTTGCGCTCGCCGAGCTCGCCGGTCCTCGGCTCGAAGTGGAACTTCGGGACAAGGAAGAGTGACAGACCCTTGGTGCCCGGTCCACCGGCGCCCTCGACGCCGACCGGCCGGGCAAGTACATAGTGGACGATGTTGTCGGTCAGGTCGTGTTCGCCGCTGGTGATGAAGCGCTTGACGCCCTCGATGTGCCAGGAGCCGTCCGGCTGCGGTACGGCCCGGGTCCGGCCGGCGCCCACGTCCGAGCCGGCGTCCGGCTCGGTGAGGACCATCGTCGAGGCCCAGCGCTTCGCGACGAACAGCTTCGCCCACTCCCGCTGCTCGGCCGTGCCCTCCAGCCAGAGGGTGTGGGCGAACGACGGGCCGGACGAGTACATCCACACCGGCGCGTTGGCGCCCAGGACGAGGTCGGCGAGCGACCACCAGAGCATGCGTGGCGCGTTCGTACCGCCGAGCGCCGCCGGCAGGTCGAGCCGCCAGAACTCGGCGTCCATGAAGGCCTGGTACGAGCGCCGGAACGGGTCCGGCATCGTCACCCGATGGGCGGCCGGGTCGTACCGCGGCGGGTTGCGGTCGCCGTCGGCGAAGCTGGCGGCCAGCTCCTCGCCGGCCAGGCGGGCAACCTCGGCGAGGATGTCGCGCGCGGTCGGCGGATCCAGGTCGGCATAGGGAGCTGTGCCGAGGACCCGGTCCGCGCCGAACACCTCGAAGAGGTTGAACTCCAGGTCCCGCAGGTTGCTCCGGTAGTGGCTCATCTGGCGTGGTCCCCCGCTCGGCGATGTTACTAACAAGTAACCCCAGCTTATTACCGGCGGGTAGCCTGCGCCACTGCAATTCCTGGTTCGCTCCGTGGGGCCGCTTCGGGCGACGCTCACAGTTGCTGGCTGCCCACTTCCCAGCTCGGCGTGCTTGGGGCGGTGACCGGCTGGGCGCCGGTGTACTCCATGAGGACGAGCGCGATGTCGTCGTCGAGCCGGCCGCGGACCCACTCGATGAGTGCGGTCTCCAGGGAGGCGAGGCCGTCGCCGACCGTACCGTGGCCGAGCAGCCGCCAGGCCCGCTCGGCGGTCGGGAAGAACGCACCGTCGCGGCGGGCCTCGGCCAGCCCGTCGGTGTAGAGGAGCAGCCGGTCCCCCGGCTCGAGCCGCTCGACGCGCGGGCGGGCCACCGGCATGAAGCCCAGCGGCGGGGCCGGCGCGATCGGCTCGAGCGGTATCACCTCACCCCGGCGCAGCAGCAGCGGAGCCGGATGTCCACAGTTGACGATCGTCAACGTCCCGCCGCGCTCCTCGACCAGGATCGCGGTCACGAAGTCCTCGTCGCCGACGCTGCGCGCCACCGCCCGGTCGAGGTCGGCGACGATCGCCCGCAGGTCGGCCCGGTCGTACGCCACGTGCCGGTACGAACCAAGCACGATGCTCGCCAACCGGACGGCGTCGAGCCCCTTGCCGCGTACGTCGCCGATGATCATCCGGATACCGTACGGGGTGTCGAGCGCCTCGTACAGGTCGCCGCCGATGTCCGCGGCGACGCTGGCCGAGATGTACCGGCCGGCGACGGCCAACGTACCGACCTGGGGGCCCAGCGGGCGCAGGACGGCCTGCTGCGCGACCGAGGCCAGCTTCGACAGCTCGGCGATGCGCTCGGCCTGGCGCTGCCGTACGGCGGCCACCGCGGCCGCGATCCCGGTGGCGCGCACGATGCCGCAGACGTTCACCGCCGTCGCGACCAGGAGATCCGGCCCGGCCCAGGCAAAGAACACGCCGACGAGCGTGGCGACCCCGCCCGCGGCGAGCACCGCCCGCCACGGCGCGAACGCCGCGGCGAGGAACGGTGCCGCGGCCAGCAGGCCGAGGTAGTTGGGATCACCGCCATCCGCCAGCTCGACCGCGGAGACGATCGCGAGCAGCGCGACGGCCGCGCCGAGGCCGGCACGGGATTCAGGGCTCATCGGGCGGCGGCCCGCGGGGTACAGGTTCATGCGTCCGCGCACCAGCATGCCGGAAATGGTGCGCGGACTGAACGGCGGAGACCCCTCGAAGCCGGCTGACTTGGCCGGCCGGGCGTCAATCGGGTCGCGGGTCTGCGTGCCGTACCGCACGAGTCAGGGACGCCCCCGGGGTACGCCCCGGTTGCCCCGCAGACCGCCGCTGACCTGCTCGGCCGGCAACGATGCCATAGTCGCCGTCCGGACACCGCGAACCGGCGACGCAGGGCCAGCTTTGTGGCGATACACCCCACCCGATCGCGGGATGCACATGTCGTCCATAGTGTTCTTTCGACGCGATCTCGACGCCGACCACGTACCCCCGTACCATCGCCAGCAATGCTGTACTGGCTGCTGAGGTACGTCATCGTCGGTCCGGTCGTGAAGCTGGTCTTCCGGCCCGAGGTCTCCGGTGCGCACCTGGTGCCCGTCCGCGGGCCGGTGATCATCGCGGCGAACCACCTGTCCTTCCTGGACTCCGTGTTCCTACCGGTGGCGATGCGCCGGCGGATGACGTTCCCCGCCAAGGTCGAGTACTTCCGGATGCGGGGCCCGCTCGGGGTGGCCGCCCGGCTGTTCTTCCGCGGCACCGGGCAGATCCCGATCGACCGGTCCAGCGGGCGGGCCGCCATGGCGGCGCTGGACATGGGCACCGAGATCCTCCGCGGTGGCGGCGTGTTCGGCATCTACCCCGAGGGCACGCGGTCGCCGGACGGCCGCCTGCACCGCGGCAAGACGGGCGTGGGCCGGCTGGCACTGATGAGCGGTGCCCCGGTCGTACCCGTTGCGCTGATGAACCTCGACGAGATCCAGCCGCGCGGCCGATTCCTGCCGCGGATCGGCCGGGTCCGGATCCGGTTCGGCGAGCCACTCGACTTCTCCCGGTACGCGCACCTTGCCCGCGACCGGCACGTGGTCCGCGCGGTCACCGACGAGATCATGTACGAGATCATGCAGCTGTCCGGCCGCGAGTACGTCGACGTGTACGCGCAGCGGGTCAAGTCGACCGACGTGCTGTCCGAGGCGGCCTGACGGTGGCCGCAGTGCAGTCCGTGGAGGGGGCCGGACAGTGGGTCCGGATCGCCCTGGCCGGTGAGATCGACGTCGCTACCACCGAGCTCATTCGCGACACAGTGGCGGCGGCCCGCGCCGACCATCCCGACGCGACCCTCCTCGAACTCGACTTCGGCGGCGTCACGCTGATCGATTCGACCGGCGTCGGTACGGTCGTGTCCGTCCATCGTGGACTCGCCGAGCAGGGGATCCGGGTCATCCTGACCAATCCCGTGAAGATCGTCGAGCGGGTGCTGCGCGTGACCGGGGTCTACGAGACGCTTACCGGCAGCGGCGTTGCCGCCCGCCGTAAGCGCGGCCCGGCCCGCTGACCGGCGGTACCCGCGAAGACCGCCACCGGCGGCGCGAACCGCGAGCATCGCGGCCAGGTTGGCGGCTTTCGAAACGCTCCTCGGCCGGCCGGCACAGCCGTCCTGGGGACGCGCTGACGGGCGGCGGCGGCGCCCAGGGCGGGACTCCCCCGACCCGTTGACGATCGGTGGTCGGGCTGCGACAGTGTGACTCGCGTCAATATAGACGTTCGGCTGTCCGCCGGCCTCACGAGGGCCGCGCGGTCGTACCCAGAGAGTAGGTCCCGTGAGACGTAGAACCCCCATCATGGCGCTCGCGCTGCTCGTCGCCGCCGCCGTGGGCACTTCCACGGCCGCCAATGCCGCCCCGGGCCCTGCCGGCTCGGCCGGCCCGACGAGCCCGGCCGCTGCCGCCGATGCGCTGGTCGCGAGCAACGCTGCCGGGCTGTACAAGAGCCCCGACGACTCGATCGTCCGGACGGGCGTGCACGCCGGCGCCAACGGCCTGCAGTACTTCACCTACGATCGCACCTACCGCGGCCTCGCGGTCGTCGGCGGCGACCTCGTCGTCGTGACCGACGCGGCGGGCAAGGTGCTCAACACCGCGGCCGCCCAGGACCAGGTCATCTCGGTGGGCACCACTGCGACGGTGGGCGCCCAGACGGCGCTGGTCACCGCGATGGGTCAGCTGGCGAAGGTGACGATGGCCGTCACGCCGCGCCTCGTCGTGCTGGCATGGGGCACCCCCCGTCTGGCCTGGGAGGTCAAGCTCGCCGGCGTGAAGGCGGACGGCGCGCAGACCGTACCGAGCATCTACGTCGACGCGCAGACCGGCGCGATCGCCGACTCGGTCGACCTGGTCCGGGACGGTACCGGGACCAGCTTCTACAACGGCACGGTGACCATCAGCACGTCCGGCTCGGGCTCGTCGTTCGCCATGTCCGACCCGACCCGCCCGGGTATCCGCTGCGGCGGCCAGGACGGCGTCACGTTCACCGGTACCGACGACAACTGGGGTAACGGCTCCGGCACCAGCCTGGAGACCGCGTGCGTGGACGCGCTGTACGCGGTACAGCGGGAATGGGACATGCTCGGCTCCTGGCTGGGTCGCAACGGCATCAACGGCAGCGGCGGCGGCTTCCCGGCCCGGGTCGGCCTCAACCAGGCCAACGCGTTCTGGAACGGCAGCTACACCAGCTTCGGCCACTCGTCGGACAACCTCCGCCAGGCCACCCCGCAGGACGTAGTGGCGCACGAGTTCGGCCACGCCATCTTCCAGACCACCCCCGGTGGCGCCGGCAGCGGCAACGAGAACGGCGGCCTCAACGAGGGCACCGGCGACATCTTCGGCGCGCTGACCGAGCACTTCGCCAACAACCCCAACGACCCGCCGGACTTCCAGGTCGGCGAGGAAGTGAACCTGGTCGGCACCGGCCCGATCCGGTTCATGTACAACCCCTCGCTGATCTCCGGGCACCCGAACTGCTGGTCCTCGTCCATCTCGACCACCGAGGTACACGCCGCGGCCGGCCCGCTCAACCACTGGTTCTACCTGCTGTCACAGGGCTCCAACCCGGCCAGCGGCCCGGCCAGCCCGATCTGTGCCGGTGGTCCGTCGTCGGTGACCGGCATCGGCATCCAGAGCGCCGGGCGCATCTACTACAACGCGATGCTGGCCAAGACGTCGACCTGGCGGTACGCCAACGTCCGGCTCGCCTCGCTGAACGCCGCGGTTAACCTGTTCGGCGCCAACTCGACCCAGTGCGCCACCGTCAAGGCGGCCTGGAACGCGGTCTCCGTACCGGTCCAGTCCGGCGAGCCCACCTGCGGCGGCGGTGGCGGCGGTACGACCATCTACTCGGACACGTTCGAGACGGCGACCGGCTGGACCACCAACCCCAACGGCACCGACACGGCCACCACCGGCCAGTGGGTCCGCGGTGACCCGGCCGGCACCTCCAGCGGCGGCGTCACGCTGCAGCTGGGCACCACGGTCAGCGGCACCAACGACCTGGTCACCGGTGCATCGGCCGGCG
>JAEHDK010000611.1 GCA_016880465.1 Micromonosporaceae bacterium | reverse complement strand
GCGGCCGGGCTGGCCGGCGCGCCGCTGCGCCGGCTGGCTGCGGACGCGGCACCGGCCGACCCGGCCGACCGCGAGGAGCTGGCCGTGCTGCTCGACCGCGACGGCCTGCTCGGCGGTGGACCGCTCCTCGTCGAGCTGCCGGACGAGGACGACGCGTCGCGGCACGCGTTGACCCGCCTGGTCCGCCGCCTGAACGGGCCTCTCGTGGTGTACGCCCGGGGCCGCACCGACCTCGGCCGCGGTCTGGCCGTCGAGGTGCCCGCTCCCACGGCGGACGAGCAGCAGCTGCTCTGGCGCGAGCACGCTCCACATGCGACAGACGAGCGGGTCGACGCGGTGGTCGGCCAGTTCCGGTTGGGCCCGACCGCGATCCGGTTGGCGGCGCACGAGTCGAGGGTCACCGCGACCGACCTGTGGACCGCCGCGCGGGCGCAGGCCCGGCCCCGGCTGGAAGCGCTGGCCCAGCACGTACGGACCAGTTCGACATGGGCCGATCTCGTGCTGCCGGCGGACGAGACGGCGCAGCTGCACGATGTGCTGAGCTACGTGCGGCACAGCCGGCTCGTGTACGACCGGTGGCGGTTCGGCCGGGGAAGCAGCCTGCGGGGCGGCGGCGTGAGCGCGCTGTTCGGCGGCGCCAGCGGCACCGGCAAGACGCTCGCGGCCGAGGTGCTCGCGAACGCGCTGGATCTCGACCTGTTCCGCATCGACCTGAGCCAGGTGGTCAGCAAGTACATCGGCGAGACCGAGAAGAACCTCGCCCGCGTGTTCGACAGCGCCGAGCGCGGCGGTGCCGTCCTGCTCTTCGACGAGGCCGACGCGCTGTTCGGCAAGCGCAGCGAGGTCAAGGACAGTCACGACCGGTACGCCAACATCGAGATCTCGTACCTGCTGCAGCGCATGGAGGCGTACCGGGGACTGGCCATCCTGACCACGAACCTGCGGGAGAACCTCGATCCGGCCTTCCTGCGCCGGCTGCAGTTCGTGGTGGCTTTCCCGTTCCCGGATGCCGCGGGGCGGGCCCAGATCTGGCGGCGCAGCCTGCTCGGCGGCGCACCTGTCGGCGAGCTGGACTTTGCCGCGCTGGCCCGGTTGGCCGTCTCCGGTGGGGTGATCCGCAACATCGCGGTCGGCGCCGCGTTCGTGGCCGCCGAGCAGGGCGTGCCGATCGGCATGGCACAGCTGGCGTACGCCGCCCGCCGCGAATGCACCAAGCTCGAGCGGCCGGTGACCGATGCCGAGATCGGGGGCTGGGCGTGAGGCCACGGCAGGAGATTGTCGTACGCCGGCTGGTGCTGGACGGCGTCCCGCCCGGCGACGGCGGTCGCGTCGTCGACGCGTTCGCCGCGGAGCTCACCCGGTTGCTGACCGAGCATCCGATCGGCGGGCGGACCGCGCCACCGCCGCTACGCCCGCGGGTCGGGCCGGCGACGCCGGCGGAGGTGGGCGTCGAGGCGGCCCACACCGTACACGCGCGGCTGGTGGGGGAGGTGGGTCGATGACCGATCCGAT